>DANZ01000039.1 GCA_002501695.1 Methanolobus sp. UBA474
GCTACGCAATCGCCTGCAGAGCGATTCCATTCCGGTTCGAATCCGGACCTTGGCTTTACCCTTCATCATGATGTAAGTGAGTCTGGCGGCCATAGCGGCGGGGCAATTCCTGTACCCATCCCGAACACAGCAGACAAGTCCGCCAGCGTTCCATATTGTACTGAAGTACGCGAGTCTTCGGGAACTACGGATCGCTGCCAGCTCACTTATTAACTCTTCTCTTTTTCTCTTAATTCTGATGACCCTGACGCGATGTCCTGGTCGTATCATCTTCTTTTCGATCCCTGTTCCTATGGACTCTTGAACATCCTGTTCTTTTCCCGCAATGATACGGGATGGGCTTTTTAACTTCCCATGCATGCGATATACGAGCTTATCCTGGAAGTACGCCCGATCAAGGCGCGAGGCGAACCTGTAAGATCACATGTTGTAATCCTGAGGTATAGAAGGCACACCTTTTAGAAGTATATTTTGAATTATATCTGATCTATTATATGTTCAAAAGACTCTTTATACGATTACTTACTCTACTTACATGCTTCTCTCTCGTTCAAAAGTAAAGGGTTATAAAACCCTTTTTACTTTTTTGGCTCTTTTCCGGTTATAACAAATTAGTTGCTAAGATATCGAAGTCTCTTATTTAAATCAGAAACACCAATAAATGTTTCAACAGGATAACATCTTATCTTCACAGGAACACTTTGTTGCGGGGCACTCATATGAAAGAATACGATCTAATTGTCATTGGCACAGGTTCAGGAACTAACTATATTTATCCCATGCTGGATGCTGACCCTCATATGAGGATCGCTGTCATCGACAAGGATGAACCCGGCGGCATTTGTCTTACCAGAGGCTGTATTCCTTCCAAGATGCTTCTCTATCCGGCAGAGCTTGTAAGAGATATCGGCACAGCCAGCAGTTTCGGTATCAATGTTCGCATTGACAGCATAAACTTCAGAGCTGTGATGGACAGAATGAGGTATGCCATCTCCGAAGATATAGACAATATAAGGCACAGTTTTTCTCATAACAAAAGGATCGATTACTATAACGCTCCCGCCAGTTTCGTTGCACCCTACACCATGCAGGTGGGCGATGAGATCATCTCCTCCAGAATGCTCTTTCTGAGCACAGGCTCAAAACCTGCAATCCCTACAATAGTGGGTCTTGAGGAGATCGGCTACCTTACAAGCGATACGGTGCTCTCCATGGAAGAGCTCCCGGAGAGCCTGGCAATAATAGGCGGTGGCTATATCGCCGCCGAATACGGCCATTTCTTCTCTGCCATGGGTTCGAAAGTAACAATAATCGGAAGGAACCCTTACTTCATTCCAGATGAAGAGCCCGAGATATCCGTTCTTGCCAGGCGCATGATGTCTGAACATATGGAAATACTAACAGATCATGAGGTCATGGAAGTCTCTGTTTCTCCCGCAGGTAAAAAGGTCCTTGCCAGAGACCGCCGCACAGGTGAGGAAAAGGCCGTGATCGCCAGTGAGGTCCTGGTTGCTACAGGCCGTGCCCCCAACCACGATATCCTAAATCCGGGTCTTGGAGGCATAGAAACCGATGCCCTCGGCTGGATAAAAGTGAACGAGGCTATGGAGACCTCCCAGAAGAACGTCTGGGCCTTCGGGGATGCTACAGGCAAATATCTGTTCAAGCACGTCGCAAACCACGAATCCACTGTCGTCTACTATAACGCTGTACTGGGAAGGAAGGCCAAGGCAGATTACCATGCAGTCCCACATGCCATCTTCAGTTATCCCGAAATAGCAGGCGTGGGTATGAGTGAACTGGCGGCCACAGAGACCTATGGGAAGGATAACATCATCATTGGCTTCTACCAATTCGCGGATACAGGGAAGGGCAAGGCAATGGGCCTGCAGGATGAATTTGTTAAGGTCGTTCTGGAAACGGCCACCCAGAAGATACTTGGCGCCCATATAATAGGCCCGCATGCTTCCGTGCTCATCCATGAGATAATCCCTCTTATGTACACTCCCGAACAGAATGCCACACCCATAATGTATGCAATGGACATCCATCCTTCGCTCAGTGAGGTCATCAAGAGGGCCTTTTACTCCAGGATGCCTGTGGAGGAGTATCATCTGGTAATGCAGGCACTGGGACTGGAGGAAAGTGAGCATTATGATAAAACGGTTTGATCTCTTTCATGCATCTATGATTTAAAAAGGTGACAATGAAAGATCTCTCTTCCTGCCCTATTTTAAAAATAAGGAAGGAGAGCAATCCCCACTTTTAGTTTGTTTTTGATCCATCATTTTACTTGATAAGGTCAACAGCTTCCAGTGGNNTCAAGTTCGGTCGTTTCTTTGCCATTAATGGTGAGGATATCCTTGTTAACAGGAAGCTCGGCGACCTTGCCATTATAATTAATTACAAGTACAGGGTTCCTGGCGTCTGTTCTGTCAAGTGCCCATATTCCGGGGAATGCCTCTTCCACGTCAACGAAAAGTTGTCCGTTCACCTCAGAAAGTTTAAATCCGAATTTGCTGGCTATATGTGTGGCGATTTCGGTGTTGTCAACAAGCCCTTCCAGTTTCTTCGGACCATATCCCCAGAGAGGGACATCATCGCCTGTGTGCCCGCCGGTAGTCCATCCGATGACAGTATATCTGCTGTTGATAATGTCCTGCAGGACGCTGAACTTGCCAGCAGAGGCCACTTCACTTACTTCCGCATCAGTAAGCTCGATGCCCATCCATTCCTGCACTTCCTCTCTGATGTCAGTGGCGTTTGTTTCATCCACCTGTGAGTCAAGATAAGAGTAGCTGCACTTCATGTTCCTTAGAGGGGTTACGACATCTTCTACTGTAGTTTTTGTGTAGGACCCGTCATATTTGCTTCCGATCGTCATGCCTCCGGTGTTGTGGTCAGGGAAGACTATTACAAGTGTCTGACCATCTTCTTTGGCAAATTCAACGGCCTCTCTGACAGCCTCATCGAATGCAAGGAAATCAGTGACCATATATACCGGATCGTTCGCATGTCCTGCCCAGTCAATCTGGCTGCCTTCGACCATAAGGAAGAAACCGTCATCATCCTGTGAGAGCAGTTCAATTGCCTTTGAAGTCATGGCTGCAATGGTTGGCTGTTCAGG
>DANZ01000111.1:0-585 GCA_002501695.1 Methanolobus sp. UBA474
AGATGTAATTCAATAACCTTTTAAATATTTACGAAACGCAGCCTTTAAAGGAAATTTATGTAAGACGCAGCCTGCCCGGAGAGGGTTCGTATATCTCTCCGGCGCCTGTCAGTTTCCCAATGATCGCATCTGCTCTCTGCTCATCTATCCCCTGCTCTTTTGCCAGATATCTTAAACTCTCGGTTTCCATCTCTCCCCCATTTGACCGCAGCAGTTGAAGGATCACTTGCGCAGGGCTCTTTTTTGGAGACTGTCTTTTGTCCTGTGAACTTGCAAGATCCACATCTGGTCCATCCGGTGCCTGGACGATGACCTCTTTTTCTGTTGCAAGCGTGTCCCTCATTTCGCTTTCCAGGTTATGCACCCTGGCCTGAAGGATCGTCCTTGCGGATACTGCCTCTTCAAGGCTGTCAGCTGAGAAGAGCACGTTCAGTTTCCGGATATCAAGAGATGCCCCGCATTTCTGGCACCCGGTCTTCCTGGCACCCGCAAGCTCAATTATCTGGGCGTGCATCCTGCATCTGGGACAGACGATCACTCCGAAAGCTGGCATATAAACTCCTTACAAGTCCTTTAGTATTGCAG
>DANZ01000111.1:611-6893 GCA_002501695.1 Methanolobus sp. UBA474
TTAAGCTCAAGGAATATCTGTTGCTTCTTACCATCGGGCAGTTCAATATCACCGACATAGAAGGGATCAAGCCTATCCTTAAACTCACTTGAGTTCTCCCACACTATATTCAATGATTGATAAAGCAAATTAAGAAGATGAGGGATGATAACCTTACCATCCTGAAGGTAGCCATGTTCCATCAAATCGATTGTGACATATTTGAAGATACCCTTCTCCCATTCAGGATTGATCTGAGTGATGTCAAAAAGGATACCATCTTCAGCAACTTGCCCGGATGAGTAGCTGCAAATAACTCCCCCAAATACATCATCCATCCTATCACATCTTCCTCTGGATTGTCACTATTAAAGGCTGACATGTCTGGAGCAATGACCACAAGATCACTATCATTAGACAAGATGCCTGCTTCATCAAAGATCATAAATTGTTTTTGATATCTTTGCAAGCAGTCCCACAGTGCCCAGGTGCTTGCGCCTGCAATCTACTGATTGTCAGACGAGCATATAAACATACTTTACTTTAATCAAATATTTGCAAAGACTCAGTCAACTTTAAAGCTTTAATACGGCTTCGTTCACTTGATAAATGTTTACTATGCTTCGGTTAGCTTTCGGAAAAATATCCTCTTTACGTACTTAATAAGTCTGCAGTCTGTGTCCGTATAATCTGTAGCGGTATAGATAGGTCTGAAAATATCACTTTTCAAATAGAAGCTAATGCTTTAAATCAATTTTACAAAAACAATGACCGAATCCGGCTTTTCATATGACCGGCGGTTCCTTGACATCCTGCTGGATCATAAGTTCTACCGTAACACATATTATCCTGAAATCATGCGTAACTCTAGTTAATTACATAGGAAGTATCTATAAATAGTAGTTGTATATATGATTCAAGGTCCGGGATGAGAATATGATACGCAGGGCGACCATAGCCGATGTTCCTAAGATCGTGAAGGTAGAAGATCTCTCTTTTCCTGTGCCGTGGCCCGACTTCTTTTTCAAGGCTCATCTTAACAATCCGGGTTTTGTGGTATATGAACGGGAAGGGAATATCCTCGGCTATGCCATAATCGGGAACTCCAAAGGCCGGGCTCACCTGCAGAATATTGCTGTGCATCCTCAGTTTCGCAGGCAGGGTATCGGTGCGGAACTGATCGAGTGGTGTATCGACCTTGTGAAGCTCTACGGCTATCGCGAGATGGTCCTGGAAGTAAGGGAAAAGAACACTGCTTCCCAGAACTTTTATTCAAATAGCGGTTTTAAAGTGAGCGGTACTGTTGAAGGCTATTATGTGGATGAGAATGCTGTCATCATGACCAGGCAAATATAAGTTCCCCCGCATAAGCAGGGATCTTCGGTATCTATTTGCCAAATCTTCTCTGGCGCTTCTGGAAATCCCTGATTATCCTCAGTATGTCCAGTTTCCTCATGTTGCGCCAGTTCACGTCTGTAAAATAGAGCTCAGAATATACTGCCTGCCATATAAGGAAATCTGACAGGTGTTTGCCGCCTGAGCGGATAAAGATGTCCGGCTCGTGCTTTACCTTCAGCCTGGACTCGATGGTCGCTTCCGTGATATCGCAAGGCCTTATCCTGCCGTCCCTGACATCCGCGAGGATGGATATCATAGCCTTTGTGACCTCTTTCCTTCCCCCGAATCCCACGGAGATGTACACCAGCAGTTCTGCACCCTCTCTTCTGATACTGAGCTCACCGTCAGCCGTGTAAACCTCAAAACCAACTCCCATGGGCATTTTTGAAAGCATTTCCGAGAGCTTCCGGGTGAGCTTTTCCATCATCTCTGCTCTGAGTCCCTCTTCAGTATCCAGCACATCGACATAGATGCTGGTGATACTTATGCCCAGCTGCATGCACCATGATATGTATTCTTTGAGCTTCCCGAAACCTCCCGGATGCAGTAGGTCGGTTTCGGAAAGTACCAGGGACACATGCCCGGGCACTTTTGCAGATGTTCTGGTTATCTGCTCCAAAAGGTACTTTTCATAGAGTGAGATGATACCGCTCATGGAATGTCCTGAAGGTATGTTTATTCACTTATGCCCGTGATCATTTTGCAGTGGAGACTATCTTTACGACATCGCCGTTATTAAGTTCGTGTTTTTCTCCAAGGCGCATTTTGGTCTTCGCATCGACTGCGTAGAGGAACCTGTCGCCTATGTCCGAGTGTATCTTATAGGCAAGGTCATGGGCTGTTGAGCCTTTCTTCATGAGGAATGCATCCGGGAGCATCCTGTCGCTCTTATCGGACCACTTGCCTTCATCCTCTACAGGATATACGATGATGAGATCAAGCAGTTCGAACACAGCTCTGTTGATACATTCCTGGATGCCTGTGCTGCCTATTTTTTTCAGGAGCGTGCGCACGCTTTCCAGGCCTTTTTTCTGCGCAGGTGTAAGGTCTTCCTTGGTTATGACGAAATCGTCATCCCCGGAATTATATTTGATAGCTCCGCTCTTTGATGCGGATCTGAGCACGATCTCCGCGGCTGCGCTTGTGGGGACCACTATCTTATCAAGTGCCTTGAGGCCGCTGATGAACTTCTCGGGGGCTATGTCCTCCTTATTGGCTGCTATCATCATTGGCTTGCTGGTAATGCGCATGACGTCGCAGAGGCTGATGAGGTCGTCGTCGGTCCATTTGATATGGCTGTGGTCAAGCTTGCACTCGGACAGGGAGCATATCACCTGGTACTCGTCCACTCCCGCGCCTGCAAGCTGGTCGGCAAGCACCTTCTCTATCTTGAGCCCTTCGGCCTGCATCTTGCGTGACAGCTTGTCCCAGTTGCGTTTGAGGATGCCGAACATCCACATGGTTATCTCATGGTTCAGGAAGTCGATATCTTCCAGCGGGTCATGGCTTCCGACATCGATGGGATTGCCTTCGATATCAGTGCCTCCTGATGCGTCCACGACATGGATGATGGCCTGCGCCTGCCTCAGGTCATCCAGGAAGGTGTTCCCAAGCCCCCTTCCCAGGTGGGCATCCGGCACGAGCCCCGCGACGTCGATCAGTTCCACGGGTACATAGCGGATGCCCTCAACGCAATGCCCGCAGCGCTTACTGCGGGTGACACAGGGGCACTCGGCGCGCACATAGGTGACTCCGCGGTTGGCATTGATGGTGGTGAACGGATAATTCGCGATCTCAACATCTGCCATCGTCGCGGCCTTAAAAAAAGTGGATTTCCCGGAATTGGGTTTCCCTGCAAGTCCTATGGTCATTGACATGCTTAACTAATCATTGTTGCAGGATTTAACTGTTATCAATGCTTTTGCCCATGTCCCGCAAGTGTAATAAGCCTCAGGCAATAATCTTTATATCCAAGCAGGACATTAGAACACGAACCAAGTGTCCCGGTAGGGTAGCGGATATCCTTGAGGCCTGCGGAGCCTTAGACCCGAGTTCGATCCTCGGTCGGGACGTAATTTTCTTTTTTGCAGTTTAAATCTTAGTTTCTTGTTTCGCTCATTCCTCGCCCTCTGGGCCGCTGAGTCGCTTCGCTATCTAATTATTAAGAGTACGTACTCAAACAGATGGTGCGAAACCAGCGACCGACCAACTGACCACATACGAAAAAGAAATATATAATATCAACTGTCGACCAATGACTCTAGCTTAGTTTTGAAATACTGAATGTCTTGACTTATTAAGTTCTTTAAATAATATATCTCTTGAGCAGAAGATTTAAAAGAATTCTTTTTGTAGAGCTCATTAAGAAATTTAGATACAGGCTCACTGCTACTATCTCTTGCTAAATATAAGTAAGTCCCTAATTCATAAACATCCTTTATTTTATTGTAGGAAGGAATTTGACTTGTTAGAAATACTGTATCTCCATCTGTTAAATTAGGCATTAATTCTAAAATTTGGAGTAAAGGATAATACAGTTTTTGTAACCTTTTTTCAATAAAATCTCTTTTTTCTGCATTTCTGGTTTCATTTAGGATTCCAGATGTAAAATAAACATAAATTGCAGTTATTACAAGAGAATCAAAGAGGAGGAAACATTCATTAATCCTATTGTTTGATCATTGATTGCAATTGTTTTTGTTATATAAATCATTATTATATATGCAAGTAACAAGAAGCCTAATATTAACAATGAACCCACTAAACCAGATGCAATACCATTAAAGGTAGTATCAAATAATTTTTTATAAGAATCCATATATCAAAAACTTGAAAGATTCTATAATAACTTTTCTTATATTCAAATTAAAAGTAAACCTCCATATCATTTGAAATAATGAGGATATGTTTTCGTACAGATTTCCTCCCTTAAATTGACTATATGTTAGCCATGGCACATATGCTTTAATCGTGTACCTAAGGGGACGGATGAAAAAAGGCACAAATGCCGCGAAAAGACGCAAACGTTGAGTATATCGAGTTTTAAACAAGAAACGAATCACTATTGTTTAACTTTTTGAGAGGAGGAAATAACGAATTATGAATAACAATGTTTCCAGTAGAAATTGTAGACTATAATTATAAACCATCTAGTTGAACTATGGAACTATTAATGTCTTGCTACTTTAAAAATTAATGAGTTTTATGGAGATATAATAATCAATATTTATACTAAGTCATTATTTAGTAACATATGAAAAACGAAGACCTTATTACATATATTTCGAAATTAAATGAAAGAAATCTAGCTCGAAAACAAATTTCTGGCTTCACTATTTGGGCTGTATTAGGAATTATTAGTTACTTATTGTTAGATTTGTGTGACAAGGCTCCAGGAATATATTATAGTTCTGAAGGAACTAAAGCAATTACATTGATAATAATTACGATAATTTTAAATGTATTATCATTTCTTATAACTTTACTACTCTTTTTTGCTATAACATTTTCATCGCAGAGAAAGACAAGATTTCGACCAAAAAACAATGTTAAGTTTGCTTTCCCTTCTACCATCTTTCTTTCTGTAGTACAACTGGTAATTTTAGTTTTTAATATAAAAGTTTCAACTTTATATTACATTAATAACTATTATGTCAATATTTTCAATCACCAGATTCCTTACTCTTTTATTTTCTTAGGAGTCGCATGCATTTTTTTCATAAATATATTAAGTTCATTTATAATAAGATATAACGAAAACAAAAAAATCCGTTTAGATGAGAACTATATTTTTAAGTTAGATCCAATACAAAATCATACTATCCAAAAAATGATGTTAATAACATTAATTATAATCTCAGGCATAGTTCTCTATCTTCATTATATTATGTTTTGCAAGATTGATTTTTCTTTAAATCCAACAACTACCTCTTTAATTTTAAAGATAAACTATGACATTATAGGTATTCTTTTACTATTTTCACTTACTCCAACAATTCTGCTATCTGATAGCAGAGACTCTTGGTTGGAAAAATTAGAAAGAGATTTCTACTTTAATAATTTGACAGAAAGTGAAATTATTGAAAAAATAGATTTAGAATACATTGGGATGGATGTAATAAAGTGGTTTTCCAAGAACATAGAAAACTTGAACTCACATAGTTCAGAAATAATATCGATGATGGAAGAAATAGAGGGTGTCATTAATAAAAGTATAGACATTAACAAGCCAATTCCTAAAAATGAAAAACAAAAAGAGGAGTATGCCCAGAATCTTACTTTTGATTTTGTTAGCAAGTACAATTCGTATATAGATGACTCTTATATTTTTTTAAAATTAGTTGAGTCGATGCTAAAGAGCTATTTGCTTGAAAAGGACGAAGAATTAATTGTGATAAATCAAGTGAACGAGCTAGTAGCAAACGTAAATAAACTAATTGATAAAAAAAAGGAAATTAGCAAGAGAGTAAACTCCTAAGGGAGTTTATTTAACAAACTATTTTGTATCTCCTACTTCTGCTTATTGTTTTTCATTATGCCTACACTGACCATCTTTGCACATCCTTTTTACATAGCTTACGCTAATCACGTAATACTGCTATACCTCATTGTATTGTGACTGGACCTTATAGATATCTTGCGGGATATGCTTAAGTCTTTGAACTCCTGGGAGCGATTTAGTCTGCTAGAATGCATCGACTATGATAGGGTAATAATTTGGGCGGTACTTTGGCTTGATAGGCTTTAGATTCTTGCTGCGTTCCCGATATTATCGGAAGACTCTTTGATTTATGAAAAATTCACCGAATATCTTCTTATAATCCCCTTTGCCCTTATCCTCAAAACGAACCTGTTTCAACCTCCCCTCCACGCCTATACGAAGCTACAATAACTCCCCTGGGCGAG
>DANZ01000142.1 GCA_002501695.1 Methanolobus sp. UBA474
AATTGGGGTAGTAATTGGGGTAGTAATTGGGGTAGTACTCTCCTGATCCAAAACGTCTGCACGCATGTGGGCCGGATTGGCCTGGAAAGTCAGCATGAGACCTGCCATACCGAAATCATATTCCGGTGGCTGTATGCCGTGCTCTCTGCATTCGCGGTTGATCTTCTCGATACCGCGGCCCCATGCCTCGATATAACCTACCCGGAAGAAAGCATTGGCAAGCAGAGGATTGAAAGGTCTGGATGGATGCTTGCCCAGCAGCCTTTCCATTGTCCAGTTCTCGGGGAGGTTGCCGGGATTCCAGATAACTATTTTGTTGTTATATACACTGATCTGAATAGGGATTCCACTGCTGTAGTCCTTGTGCACGACTGCATTGAGCAGTGCTTCACGCAGTGCAGCGTAGGGGAAGAGGAAAGTTTCCACACGTTGCAGACCCTGATAACTAATGTAGGCTTTCAGATATTTGGTGTGCAGAAGCTCCAGTGTTTTTTCGACCTGATCGAAGAGATTGCCATGTACCTCATCCTGATACTGAAGGTCGTCGTCTGTCACAAAGAAACCGATCTTGATCCAGGCCCCACTGACAAACAGTTCCGGGCGGTCGGAAAATAGCAGGCATGCAGCACGTTTCAGGCCGTGCTTCTCCACCAGTTCTAGATTCTCGAGTATAACCTCGGTGCTGTCATGCAACACGGCCCGTCCCATACGACCACTTTTCATGGCCTTTTCCTTGAACAGTCTCATGGCCTCGGTGCTGCAGGACAGTATAGTGAAAGATGGCTCAAGCACTCCATCCCAGTGCCTTCCGCGTTTCTTCAGCAGGAATTGCTCCAGTGCAGCGCCTTTCAGTTCCTGTTTGGTGCTGCCACTGCGGTAGTGGTACTCGCCCTTGTAGCTGACAGGACTGGGATAAGGTTCAACCCTGATCTCGATCAGTTCCTTCCCGTCTTCTTCAACCATGCGAACGCCCACCATGATCCCCAGCACATCCCGTACTTTATTAGGAAGGTCTTCCAGCAGTTTGCGTGCATTGCTCACACCCACAGCCACGCCCCGGTCATTGCGCCCGATCACCAGCAGACCGCCGTCAGCATTTGCAAACCCGCATATCCATTTCAGATATTCGTCTCTCCAGTTCTCCTTCCATTCAACCTGCTGGTTCTCTTTCATACCAATCGAATCCTCCCTGTGAGCAGTTCCTGCATCATGCCCTGCTTGATCTGACGGATCTTTTCGAGTTTATTCTCCAGAGTGGTAATCTCCGCGTCCATGTAGGAGAGGATGGTGGCGATGGCAGTTTGTTCCGCTTTGGTAGGTGGTAATGGAATAAGCAATCCTTTAAGACTATCTTGACTTATGTTGGTGTTTGCACTTACTGAACTGCTACTGATGATTCTTTTGCGAAAACCTTCTTCATAAAAGCAATGTTTTTTAAAGGCAGTATCTATGAATCCATCATCTCGGAATCTTATCAGAAATCCTGAGTAAACTGTTTCACCCAAATCCTTCTTAATAACGATGGTAAGGCCAACTCCAGAAGGTTTCACCGATGAACGTACAAAAATAACGTCACCACTACGTAAATCATATGTATTTTGCTCAAAATTGGTACATTCCACAAGGCCGAGTTGTTCATTTGATGCAATAGAATTAACACCAAAAACGTCCATTAAATTCACGAATGGAGAACCATGTCCAAAAGCCTGACTGTCCTTATTTAATCCATTCTTAAACTTACCAATCTCACCAAGTGCATAAACAATCCAATCTTCTGGAATCATGCCTATTTCAGTATGCTTATAACCTCTTTTAATCTCAAACCCAGGCAGCCTCCTCTTCCCTGTCAGCANNGAGCTGCTCCAGGGATTCTATGAGGGCATCCGTATCGGAGACTGCGGTGGCGATGGCTTCTTGTTCGGCGAGGGTGGGTGGGAACAAAATAATAAGTGATGAAAGTGTTTCTCTTGTAATTCCTAATATTGAAGTTCCTTGATTCTGATTCTTTAAAATCGATTGATTCATATCAAGGAATCTGAAGAGATACTTAGTACTCAGTTTCTCGCTTTTAGTGCATATCCCAGTAAAATCCTGACTGATTGCTATATCGCAAAGTGCAATTGCCAACTTACCTACGCCAGTTCTTGAAACTAATAAGAGATTACCGTTGTTTACGATATTTGTGGAGCTATTCTTTACAGCATCTGTAGTAATGAATCTCCTTATTTCTGAAACTCGCTGATCTAGAATATCTGCACCTGTTATCCAAGGAATATCTCCTTTCCAATAATCTTCATGTTTAGTAGAGGGTGTACCACCATGCACAAATTTGGTAACAACCTCACCCAATGTTGCTATCTCCCAATCCTCCGGTATCACTCCCACCTCTGTCTGCTTATATCCCGGTGGGATGCTATTGGCAACAGTTTCTGCACTCATAGCTTGAACCCCATCCTCTCCAAGTGCCCATTCATTTTTGCTTCAAGCTCAGCCACACGTTCGGTCATCAGAGGCATAGGGGTTTCATAGCGTTCAGCGAGTTCTTTCACACGCTGGGTGAGGGATTGGCTGATACGGTCCATTTCACCATGGATAGCAGCATCCAGCGCAGTGAGCCATTTGTCATCCACTACCAGTGTCTTGATATCATCCTCTGTGAGCTTTGGATAGTGAGCATAGGCTTTGGCATCAAGTGCATTTTCGGCATCCTTGAGGCGTTTCTTCAGGTCAGCTTCCTCATTGGCAAGTTTCAGCCAGTCATTGAGCACAGCAGCTTCTTCCTGAGCTTCCTTATCGCCTTTTATCTCCTTCAGGCGAGCTGTTACGTTGGCCTTGTTCACCTTGTCAAGTTCTGAAAAAGCACCTTCATCACCACTATTCTCCTCTTCCATCTCTGTCATCCGGGCAGTGACACTTTCCAGCTCAGATGTGAGCTTATCGACAGTTTCCTGCTCTTTGGCGAAGAAACGAGCTACGATGAGAGATTTTGGAACAAGGTCGCAAGTCCAGCCTTTATCCTTCTCCTTACCCTTCTTATCCTTCTCGATGATACGATAGGTCTTAGCTTTCCATCCCTCATCAGCGATAAGGTAACAGTCATCCTGCATCGTTGTTTCCCAGTAGTCCATCAGGTGCTGATATACATCATATTGACTTATGAGTGGCTTATCTGCATAGTGAGCAAGCAGGTCTTCGGATAGACCGGCTATAACTTCCTTCGGATGGCTGTCGGTCTGCAATTGCCGAAGCACAGAGGAAGATCTCTCTCGCCAGACTGCGAAATGTGCATTCATACCAGAGATAAAAGCGGCGAACTCTGGATGCTCATAAATGGTGGATTTGATGGACGCCTTGTCCACTGCAAGATCCAGATAGCCAGGTCTTTTCTCTTTGAACAAAGTCTGCCGAAGTTGCGGACAGACATCCCAGTAACGTTGCAATGCATCCACATCAGCGACAGGAATACCACCATGTAGATGGCCTTCAATGTCCTGCAGGTCCTCAGCCTGCTGGCTGTCGATATAGCGCGGAAGGTTAAGATTGAACTCGTTCTTCTCTATCTCCTCGAAGCTGACCATCCGCGAGTATTTCGGGATCTCTGCCTGTCTTGTGAAAACGTCCACAATCTTATGGATATCCTGGGCTCTCAGACGGTTCTTGGGACCGTCCTTCATAAAACCCGCACTTGCATCAATCATAAAGATACCTTTGCGGTTCTGAGCTTCCTCTTTATCAATAACAATGATACATGCCGGGATGCCGGTTCCGTAGAAAAGGTTGGCAGGCAGGCCAATGATACCTTTAATGTATCCCTTACGTATCAGATTACGGCGAATATCCGCCTCTGCATTCCCACGGAACAGCACGCCATGGGGCAGAATACACGCACCTTTGCCTGTGCTCTTAAGAGAGCGGACAATGTGCAGCAGATAAGCATAATCTCCCTGCTTTGCAGGCGGAACCCCAAAGGGCTTGAAACGCTCATGAGGATCTTTCAGAGGGTCCAGACCAGTGCTCCAGCGCTTATCACTGAAAGGAGGATTGGCGACCACATAATCAAAGGTCTTGAGTATACCGCCCTCCACAAACTTGGGATCTGCCAGGGTGTTACCCTGCCATATAAGAGCTTCAGGATTGTTGTGCAGGATCATGTTCATGCGGGCCAGACCGGATGTAGCAGCATCCTTCTCCTGACCATACAGAGTTATCTTAGTCCTTGCCTCATCTGCTACCTTCAAGAGCAGAGAGCCTGAACCACATGTGGGATCATAGGCCGTGGTGGAGCTCGTGGTATTGGCCTGACGTATTCCAAGTATTTGTGCTATAATGCGGCTGACCTCGGCAGGGGTATAGAACTGGCCTTTGCTCTTACCGCTTTCAGTAGCGAAGTGGCGCATAAGGTACTCGTAAGCATC
>DANZ01000154.1 GCA_002501695.1 Methanolobus sp. UBA474
CAATCCTCCCAAATCCGAAATATTTATCATTTCCCGGTATGCCTAGGTCACATGCGCCTGTACGGATAATCTGGCGGACCTCTTCATTGCTCAGGGCAGGATCCTTAGATATGATGAGAGCGGCCAGGCCTGCAACGTGGGGAGTTGACATGGATGTACCTGAAGCACGACTATAATTAGTGCCAATGATACTGGAAACAGGGAACATGGGACTCACTGCGGCTTTGGTGGAAAGGATGTCAACACCCGGAGCTGTCACATCTATCTTTTGCCCCCAGTTAGAAAAGGAGGCCTTAGCATCATTAGTATCAGAGGCTGCAACTGTTATGGCAAGGTCTGCAGACGCAGGCGTAAAATCAAGGGCATCACCATTGCTATTTCCGGCCGCCACCACCACGACCATGTTCTTGTCATGTGCATAGTGTATGGCATCCTCCAGCAGGGCACTGGTACCTGAGCTTCCCCAGCTGTTGGAGGAGACACGCGCCCCCATATCTGCTGCATACAGGATCGCCTTCACTGCGTCGTCTAAATTGCCACTACCACCGGAGTTGAGGAACTTCAGGGCCATGATCTTACTGTTCCAGCTAACGCCTGTAACTCCAACTCCATTGTTCCCTACAGCAGCGAGAGTACCTGCTGTGTGAGTGCCATGCCCATTGTCATCTATCGGATCATTGTCATTGTTAACCCAGTCCCAGCCATAATAGTCATCAACGTATCCATTTTTGTCGTCATCTATCCCGTTATTAGGAATCTCGGCCGCATTGACCCACACATTGTCTTTAAGATCCTCATGGTTCCTGTCTACGCCGGTATCAATAGCAGCAACTACTACTGACGGAGAACCTGGCGTCAGATCCCATGCACCTTCACTGTTGATCTTTTGTATGCCCCACTGATCAGGATAAGACTGCGCCCAGGACCCATTTGTCAAGTAGTAGGGGTCATTAGGGATTATCTGGATAGATATCTCATAGTTAGGTTCTACAGCTTCAATGTTTGGATCAGATTCATATGATCGCATTAGATCTTTATATTTTTTGAACTCACTGGACCTTACGGATATTTGCTCGCCAGGGATGTTGAATGTGATCTTATACCAGCTATAAACAGAGCCATTTTTTGACGAGGCTGAAGGTATTGCAACCTGTTCAAATTCAATGGCATTATGCTTTTTGTTGAGGTTGTTTACTGAAACAATGCCAGTATCTTCGGTTTTAGGATATTTCTTAATATCTTTTGTGGATGAGTCCTTAATTTTTATCAATAGCTCATCAGATGAGAAGAATAGATCATCCGAGTACCCATAAGACAGATCATACTGCTCGATTTCGTGTTTAGGATCCTCAGCATTTGAGATAGCACATGTGGTTGGTATTGAAGCTGCAAGCAGGAGAATAACCATGAATAGTGAACAGGCTTTGCATTTACTGATGGCCATTATTTGCCCTGCGATACCCAGAAAGGAACATGTTGTAATTTTTTTAGAAATTGTACTCATATTAGAAAATCGGCATGACCATATATATAAAATAAATGAATATAATTAGCGCAAAATAGTTTCACAAAAAATATTTAAGAAAAGGAATACGCGTTATATCATACGATTTTCTACACTACAGTCATGAAATAGTACACCTTTTTATGAATCAATAATACCAAAAGAACTATGAAGATGAAACATAACAAAATCGAGCAAAAGGATGTAAGTGAAACTTCAGTATAAAATTAAAAAGTTGTTGTTATAGGGAACAACAACCCGTAGTTGATAACTTTGAGAAAGATGATCAGACAGATCATATCTGCTGTATATCCGCCATATCGATCATCCTGATGCCTGCTCCCTGCAGGACAAGGATAGCACCCTCTATGTCGTTTACTCTCAGGATCAGCAATGCCTTTTCGGTCTTTGTGACAAATGCATACGCATAATCGATGTTGATATTCCTCTCGCCCAGCACGTCGGCTATTTTCCCAAGCCCTCCGGGCACATCTTCCATCTCAACACCCAGGACATTGGTCTCAGATACTGTGAAACCGGCATTATGTAACATTTCATGGGCATCTTCCGGCCTGTCAACGACCATCCTGATGATGCCGAAGTCTCCTGCTTCGGCTATTGTGAATGCCCTTATATTGATCCCGGACTTGCGGAAGTTATTGGCGATATTGGCAAGACGGCCAGGCTTGTTCTCAGCGAACAGAGAAATCTGCTTTATGATCTTATCTTCCATTGAACCACCTCTTACAACTCAAAGAGTATGTGATAACCGATATTATAATTTCCTGTTGTCGATGACCCTCTTGGCTTTACCCATGGAGCGCGGGAGACTGCCCTTCTCCACAAGCTCGACCTTTACGGCAAGATTCAGCACATGCTTAAGAGCAGATGACACCTTGGCTTCAAGAGCCATAATATCATTGACCTTGTCGCTGAAAGCCTCATCGGTCATCTCTATCTGGACCTTCATGACATCAAGTTCGTTGACCCGGTCTACCACGATCATGAAGTGCTCGCCGACCTGTGGGATCTTCATGAGGACAGACTCTATCTGGCCAGGGAAGACATTAATGCCCCTGATGATAAGCATGTCATCCACACGACCTAGCACACGCATTATACGCGGATGGGTCCTTCCGCATTTGCATTCTTCCCTGTTGATGACGGTGATATCACCGATCCTATATCTGATCAGGGGCAGAGCTTCCTTGGCAAGTGTCGTGATGACAAGCTCCCCGCGTTCACCATCGGGCAGCTGCTCACCTGTTGCAGGGTCTATGACCTCGATGAGGAACTGGTCAGCCCATATATGTATACCGTCCTGGTACATACATTCAGTGAACAGAGGACCGCTGAGCTCCGAGGTACCGTAGATGTCATAGGCTTTGATACCTGTCGATTCCTGGATCCGCCTTCGCATTTCCTCGGTCCATGGCTCTGCACCGAAAATGCCAACCCGCAGCTGGGTATCGGTTTCTATGCTGATACCTGCCTGTGAAGATACCTCGTTCATGAACAGGAAATATGAAGGAGTACAGGCTATGACTGTTGATCGCAGATCCTGCATCAGCTCTATCTGTCTTTCTGTGTTACCTGAACTGACCGGAAGCACAGTTGCGCCTACCTCTTCCGCACCATAATGTGCTCCGAGACCGCCTGTGAACAGACCGTATCCATAACCGACCTGTACAATATCACCTCTTCCTACCCCGATGGAGGTCATCGCCCTTGCAAGGGAAGTGGTCCATACATCAATGTCGTTCTGAGTATAACCAACAACTGTTGGCTTTCCTGTTGTACCGGAAGACACGTGGAAGCGTACAAGTTGCTCGTTGGGCACACAGAACATACCGGTAGGATAGGTTTCCCTGAGATCGCTCTTGTAGGTGAAGGGCAGTTTTTTCAGGTCTGCAAGGGTCTTTATATCCCCAGGCTTTACACCTGCCCCGTCAAAACGCTTCCTGTAAAAACCTGAATGCTGATAAACATAGTTCACCAGATCGCTTAACTTTTTCTCCTGTATCTTTTCCAGTTCGGAGATAGGCATTCTTTCTATCCATGGGTTCCAGTACTCTTTCATTCTATCGCCATTTCATTTTTATTCAGGATCTTCATGCAGGATAGGACATATTGAAGGATTGGGTTTCCCTTTCAGTACATCACGTACCCTGGTCTTGCATTCTTCAATAATGACAGCCATATCAGCCACAACATCTATGCCTGCCGCACCGGCATGGCCCCCGCCCGTCCCCTCGTAATTAACACTTATGTCCTCCATGATCTTTCCAAGGTTAACGCCTGCACCCACTGCCTCGCGTTTTGCTCTTCCACTCACCCTCACGTTATCGTCCCTTGATGTGCCTATCAGGGCAATATCAGCCCCGATGTTAAGGAACATAGAGGAAGCCGACCCTCCGAAAGAGTTCACATGTGAGTCGACCACGAGCCAGTCATCCACACGCTCTATGGTTGCCCTTGTGGCACATTTGAGCATAGCTATGCGCATCGATATATCCTGCGGGGTTGTGGCCATCATCTCAAGAACTTCTGCATATTCCACTCCGCTTGCGGCCACGATCTCCGACACGGTCCTGAAAGTTTCGGATGTCGCGTGCTTGAAGTGGCCGGTATCAGTAATAATGCCGGTCAAAAGACCCAGGGCGGTTCTGCGCATAATGGGTGCTCCCATTATCTTAAGGATACCAAAGACCATCTCTGCGGTGGATGTGGCATGCCGGTGCAGATAGAAATCGGCATTCTCGATGAGCGCAGTAGTGGCATGGTGGTCAATAACGCAGTACTTTCCCAGCTTGATATCATTTAGCTGAGAAATGGTTGATGTATCCACAACCAGCGTGATATCATAATCAGAAGGGTTCGGCTTTTCCACGACCTTTATCTTAAGTTTATCGATCAAAAGAGAAGCAACTCTGTTGCAGCTATCTACAAGTCCTATGGTCCCGCCTATGGCCTCAGATAATGCAAAAGCACTGCTTACCGCATCTGGATCGGCATTGCGATGACACAGATAGAGAATATTCTGGTAATCCAGAAGCCTGTTGTAAAACTCCAGTTCTTCAACTTGCATGAACACCTCTGACCATCAGTATAAAGATTGATCCGGGTTACGCCAGTTATAAGGAAGCGGGCTTATTGTGCCTGTTTCCCCATGGCCTGTTCAAGTTGTTCCTGAAGTTGCGTAAAGCGTTTAGAGATACGTTCTTCCTGCCGGGAGACAGACTGGAGTCTCAGGGATAATGTTTCCACTTTTTCCGTAAGTTTGGCAATTGCCTCTTCTTTGCCAGTTCTTATCTGCAGTTCCCCGACCGTTCTGTAAATTATCGCATCGTCCGTGAGCTTGCCAAGCTCTTCAAGCGCCATCTGGGATTCGTTCTGAAGGGACTCCATCTGTGCCTTCTGCATTGCAAGCGACTGCGCCTGCTGCTGGACCTGTTGTAACTGCGCCAGCTGGTTCTGTATCTGTGGGGGTATTTGCGTACTCATTTGGTTTCACCTGGCATACCAATAAACCTAAAGTGATTTTAATGTTTCTATGCAGTCCGCCTGCAGGAAAACAGGCATGCTAATTCGGATTTTAAACAAAATGGATGAAATGGTTTAACAAGGGCTCTCTTCCTGCAAAGAAGCCACTTCGTAGGCTACCTGTATCAGACGCAACCACGTGTTGAGTGATGAACGCATAGAGACAATATCATCGGCCTCCACATTGAGGTAGAGGCAGGACCCTTCTGCCTTCATCCCTATCCGAGACCTTTCCGTAACAGGGGTTTCAAGCTCCGGCAGCAGAGTCCGGTAAATATCACAGGCATGGGAGGTCTTAAAAACAGACTCTGCCCTGAGTCTCAGGGGGAATCACCCTCATATATTCTGTAGCTCCTGACCTTCAGGCTGAAAAGCATGGTATCACCCTGGATGAAATCGATCCGATCCTCAGCAACAACCATTGCCAGGGAGTCCTGAAGCCCTGCGACGGTCTCCAGCAATAACATGCCTGATAAAGCCGAAGCGAGGCTGCCCTCTCCAACTACAACCGGCACTACGCCCCTGGAACGGGGATAGGGACTGGATGATGCGATCAGCGTTATATTGGCTGAAAGTGCGCAAAACCCTGCAGGATCATATATGCTTATATTGCCGGGGTTCCCATGATATTCCCCGACTATGAGAAGCGGGGAACCGTGCGAGCTCTCAAGGACCTCACCCATGCCCATCTTTCCGCGGTTAAAATAATCACTACTAAAAAATGACGCCAGAAGCTTACATAAAGTACGCGTGCTGGCGGAAGGTTTACGAGAAGAAGTGATGAGCATCTACTTCTACTCTGCTTTGATGCGCTTGATAGTTGTCGGCCGCTCTTTTACAAGTATCCTGTGCCCACAGTAGGGGCAGCGGATACCGGTATATTCGTAGTCGATCTCAACATTTCGTTTGCATCGGGTGCACTTGTAATCCATATTAACCTTAAGCTAACTGTTCAGTGGCTTTCTTAACAAGGCGTGAAACGGTCTTCCCAACGTTGGTCTGTGGTATGTATGTACCGCCGGCAAACGTGTGGTCACATTTCGAGCATCTCCATATGCCTGTGCCAATCCTGCTTACATTCGGACGTGCGCACTTTACACATATGTGAGGCATGCGCATCTTCTCTTCAATGTCTGCAACCAGTTTGCGGTCTTTCCTACCGTATCGTACACCAAACCTGCCTGCCGATCGGGTTACACGCCCTTTCCGGGTATATTTTTTTGCCATGAGTCTAATCTCCTTAAGTTAAATATGAGTTCAGTTGAAATGTGAAGTTATCAGATACTCGGCAGATGAGCCTTGCGCAGCTCAGCTGCTTTCTCACATGCCATCTTTACGGCCTGGAGTGCCTGTTCTTCTGTTAACGCCCCATTACCGCTTTTTTGCATGCCGGATATGGAACCGTTCTGGTTTGAAACGATAGTGATCTTTGTGTCACATACTGTTTCTTCATCAAGTCCCGGGTCAACCATCATAGAGCCGCCAATGTTCACCAGTGTGATTGCCAGAGGCGTATCCTTCATGGGCATAGCCCGGTCCTTTCCTTTCCCGGTGCGTTCTGCAGGAACGGTCGTAGTCATGAGAGCCGCAATTGCACCCAGTGATGAAGCGTCCTGGATATTGCCGGCGTCATTGAGAACATGGATGTCAATAAAGATTATCCATACCTCTTCTCCTTTCGTAATACAGAGCTCCTTTAAATCAATTGCGCCTGATTCACGAATACCCCTGTCTGTCACACGGGCCATCTCAATGGCGGCCTCTTTTGGTGGGCCTGCCTCGAATTCCGGAGAAGCCAGCGGATTCAATTCCAGGCTGGTTATAATTACCCCTTCATCCGGGGAATCCGGGAATGGTGCTCCTGCCTGTAATTTTACACCTACAAGGACTTCGGTCTCACCATACTTCACCCAGGCAGAACCTTCCGCCTTATCTATAACATTTGTCTCCAGTACGATATCCCTTACCTGATCAAACGAACGGCCATCTACACGCTTTCCGTTAAGCATCAGGTTGTAGATATAATCCTTTTTCAATACAGACATTATTTCATTGCTCACGAGTCTCACTTCCCTCGCTGGCTACCTCTTTATCTTCATCGTCCGCTTCCTCGTCCGCTTCCTCGTCCAGGAGATCAACAAACTCTACCTCCACATCCGGGATCTTCTCATCAGCATCTGATTCGTCCAGTTCTTCCGCAACGAGCTCATCCTCTGCAAGCTCGATCTCTGCGTCCTCTGAAATGGCCAGATCATCTTCAGATGTTTCCTCGGAGGGTTCTTCTGAAACTTCTTCAGCTCCCACATCTTCTTCGATGATGTCTTCCTCGACCACATCTTCAAGAGTGGCTGCAACATCGATACTTTCAGCGGCCTCATCCGGCACCTGGACAGCCAGAAGATCATCAGCAAACTTGCTCCGGAGAGCTTCTTTTTGCATCTCCATTATCTGCCTGCAGCCTTCCTTGCACATTTCCAGAGCCTTTTTGAACTCTTCCTGGGTCAGATCCCCATCCATCTGGAGCAGTGTTATTTCTCCATCCTGTGTGATCGCTACAGGGAAATCTGCCTGGCCGTAGTTATCCTCTGCCTTATTAAGGTCAAGTACAAGCTGGCCGTCCACCTTACCGACAGCACATGCGGCAACAAGACCTTTCATCGGGATACCTGCATCAGCAAGAGCCAGGGATGCTGCATTAATAGCTGCGGTCCTTGTGCCTGCATCTGCCTGAAGCACCTCTGCAAAGACATCAATTACTGCACCGGGGTACAGGTGTGTCATCACAACAGGCTCGAAAGCCTCGCGGCTTACTTTCGAGATCTCAATGCTACGTCTGCTGGGTCCGGGGCGTATGCGGTCCTCAACAGAGAAGGCCGCCATGTTGTATCTGTATCTGATAAGGGCTGAGTCAGCCTTCTGCAGCCTTCGGGGATGAAGTTCCCTCGGACCATAAACTGCTACCAGGACCTTATTATTGCCCCATTCCAAGTAACAGGAGCCATCCGCTCTGGAAAGCACGCCGATCTTTATTTTCATTTGCCTTATCTCATCGATCTGCCTGCCATCGAGGCGTAAACCATTCTCATCAATGAACTTTTCAGGTTTATCACTCATACTAATTCTCCACTATTCACGCTATAGGCCGGTCACATTTTACAAAAGACGATCTGGATCATTCATCCGTTTCTTCTAGAAGCGCATCTACTTTTCTGTAAGTATCCTCGGATATTTCGCTTGGGCCTTCTTCTGGTCCAGCCGGAGAATCCGCTGCAACAGTGCCTTCATCAGTAGAAACTATGCCTTTTTCATTTTCTTTTTCATTCTTCATGAACTGATAGATCCTGTCAGTCAGCCCGCTCATATGCGACTGCTGCATGATCATCCCGATCGCGGTACCAAGAAGATCCACGTCCTTATCTTTGCCGTTGATCCATATCCTTCCATTCTGGCCTACGAATATCTCACAGTTGGTTTCCTTCTTAAGCATGGAAACCATTGAGCCTCCGTGCCCTATAACCCGGGGTACCTTCGCAGGGACGATTTCAATTATACGCCCTACCTTCAGAGGACGCAAGCCCCTATCGCGCATGGATAATTCAACCTTCATGGCCGGGCTCACATCCTGTACGCGTAGCAATGCAGAATCACCAACATCCATTATTGCAGCCATCTGGGATGATTCCACACGCCTCGGATACTCGGATACATGCAGGAGACCATCATAAGGGGAACCGATATTGAAGATCCAGTTCGAAGGAGTTACATCAATAACAGTGCCAATGACAAAATCCTTGGCAGAGGGGATGTACTTCCCGGAGAACGGGACCACTGAGATCTTATTCTTGGCATTTTTGACACCATAAAGAAGAGAATAAACCTTCCCATCCCTTACATAAGTACCGGACCCGGCATCCGCCGTGTTCTCTGACAAAAGCTGGCCTGGCAATACAATTTCACGTTCCATTATAAGTCCTCATAGAATTTTAGTTTCGGCATCCCCTTTTGTCAGGTGATTTACCAGTCCGTAGAAATCATTCTGCATCCCTGCCGGCATCTTTACGACAGCAACCCAGGAACCATCACCCTGCCATTCGCTTTTCACGAGGGTTCCAAACTTGGATATTTCCCCATAGGACTTTGCGGCATACTCTGCCTGGACCTTCACTGCAATATTGATCTCCTCGAATCGGATAGGGATGATAGGACGGATCGCCTTCATAACAATATTGACCTGTTCATCCACATTCTTGTAAAGATCTATATGGACCTTTGCCTCCTCCATAGCCTTCTCTATCCTGGCACGGGGATGCGGGGTCATCGTCTGGGGATTAATAGCATTCTGTACAATGACAGTGACTATCTGCCGGGTCTTCTCTTCAAGTATATGCTTCCTCTGTTCCCTGGTAAGCTGAAGTTCACCGTGCAGTATGATATTTTTAGCTATTTCCATTACGTCAGTAGTGCCAAAAGCACTCTCAAGGTCGGATGCGGAGATATGGTCTCCTTGATTAGCATCCGAGAAAACAGATTCAACAGCAACTATATCTTCGATATTGATCTTTTCGCCCCTTCGAAATGCAAATGCTCCGTCAGGATCTACGAATACCTCGAACTGATGCTTGCCTTTTTTGAGCCTTGCTATCACAGATTCATCAAGAGATACCATATTAATTCACTCCGGTCATTTTTGAACTTCTATAATCACTCAGTTGGCCCTTCTTCCTTGCCTCCGGCTTTCTCGCCTTCGTCCTTGGGCTCATCCTTTAGTTCATCACGGATCCTCTGCACATAGACACCGACCTCTTGCTCGGAAAGCTTCCTGAACTGCCTGTCCTTGAGTGTAACAAGGCCTACTTCAAGCGTGGCAGCATCCACTTTACCTTCAGTGGACCTGTAGAGGGCTTTCATCCCGAGCATAACGGCAGCATCCATATCCATGTCATCCCTGTAGTCTGCCTCGAATATCTCCATGAATGTATTTCTGCCGGCGCCTATGGCCGTTGCCTTATACTCAAGCAATGCACCGCTTGGGTCCGTCTCGAACAGGCGGGGCCTCAGATCATCGACACCTGCGATAAGAAGGGCCGTACCATATGGACGCACACCGCCATACTGAGTATAGGACTGCTTGTGGTCGCATATCTTCTTGGATAATACCTCTACTCCTATTGGTTCATCATAAGATACGCGGTTGATCTGGGACTCAACTCTTGCTCTGTCCACCAGCGCGCGGGCATCTGCAACAAGTCCTGATGTAGCAGCACCGATATGATTATCGATCTGGAATATCTTCTCTATTGACTCTGCCTCTATCAGCCTGCTTGTGATCCTCTTGTCAACAAGTAACACTACCCCGTCATTTGCTTTTACACCGGCTGCAGTCGTACCTCTCTTGACGGCCTCCCTCGCATACTCTACCTGGAAAAGGCGCCCATCCGGGCTAAAAACAGTAATGGCACGATCATAACCCATCTGTGGTGTCATTTGCATATTGATCTCATCTCCTATATTAACTTAAAATAGCAACAGTAACTCATAGTTTCTACTTGAAATATGTATTCTACTCATTTATATGTGACTGTCCTTCGGATTAAATACATCCACACCCGCTAAATACTTTATTGTCGCTCCCCTGACAGTACCCGATATCCCGAGTACGTGGATGATGACCCTGGTACCTTTCACAGTGCTGATGGATGCAAGCACTGCACGCGTACGGTCCGTGCGATCATGTGCGCAACGTATCACTCCTGTTGAACCCTCAAAGGCAAGAAGCCTTATAGCACACTCACTGGCACCCACATCACCCAGAAGAGAACCTGCAGATGAGAACAATTCCCGTATCAGATCCTCTCTTCTCACAGGGTCCTGCGAGATGACCTCAAAGGCCAGGTATCTGGTCCTTGCACGCAATGTAGGAGGCAGCAGCTTCATCAGCGATCACCCTCGTCAATATTTCCGGTATCTGCTTCATTATAGACCAGTTGTACACCCTCACTTATATATCCCGCAGGAGGACGGCTCCTTGCAATAATAGAATGCGGGATCGTTGTGAGTCCGGCCATCGCCTCTTCTCCGGACATGCCAAACAGTGCAGCAAGCGCAGCCAGCTCTCTGGGAGCGCGCATATCAAAGCATGATCGGGCATTGCTTGTTAAAACATAGGGAACATTATACTTCCTTATAAGCAGGAGGTTCTTTCTGCAATTGGTCACTGCCTGGACCCTGCTGCCACCTTTAAGATGTATAAGGTCACCAAGATCAAAAGAAATAGCTACACGGTTCTCGCTGGCTTCCTTTGCAAGCACATGGTTGAAACCGCTATCCTGGGCAATATTCAGGTTCACGAGCAGATCCACCCCGGGGTTCTCCACGGCTGCCCTGTTGATGCTTTCACTGCCTCCGGAGACCGCAATTATGTCAACCTTATTGCGATATTTACCGACAATACCATGTAGTTTCGAAGCGTTATCAGCCCTTATCTCGACCCCGCTCAATATATCAAATCCTTCCACATTACCTGAGAAGGGCAGTTGCTTCATGGAATCAGGATTTGTGATCGCGATTCCACTATATCCTAAACGCCGGGCTACAGCAACAACCTCTTCGATCGTATCACCACTTTCAGGTATGCAGTGGACATTCAGATCATAGGGTCCGGATCTAACCAAACAATTCCTCCACGATCATGCCGGCCTTCTGCCTGTTCTTCGGGTAAGTCGCTATTTTGACCCGGACAGTAATAGCATCCGATGAAGATGTAAGTTTTACCTGCCCCTCAAAAGCTGCCTGCTTGTCGAGCCTGAGATGGAACACCTGATCATCATCAAGACGGTCCGGCATCTCACTCCTCAGAAGTTCGACATCATCAGATGACATATGCCGCCTGATAAGATCGGCCAATGCTTTTAAGTCCTGTTTGCGTGGGATATGCGCACTGAAGATAGTCATGCGATTGCCATAATGACCTTCGGCATCGATCACTTCCACAATATCATCAGTATTGTGACCTTCCCCTTCGGGAGAAGGCAGTAAAAAGAAGTCCAGGGCCTTGCGGACCCTGGCAGGATCTTCAGTTGAATGCGCTATCGCACGCAAGTCGATATAATGGATCACTTGCCCCTGTTCTGGTGTGACCTTATGCTCGGCCGGGTCTTCTCGGTACCGTTGCCGCGTGTCATCATACCTCTGCCCTTGCGTCCTGCACTGGTCTTGCCGCGTGGGGCACGTCCCTTATGACCACTGTTGCAGATCCAGTTAAGGTTGCTGTCGCTTTTAATGACCGGGTGGCTGGGGTCAATGAGAATGACCTCGTACCACTTCAGCTTGCCGTCTTCGCCTACCCAGTAGGAGTTCAGGACTTCCATGTTAGGGAACTTCCTGCCTGCACGCTCTTCAGCGATCCTCTGGATGCTCTTTCCTGCAGTGATCTTGTTCTTACCCATGTTATGGGTACGTCTGCCGCGCACATACCTGGACCTTCTGAGACTTCCTCTGCGCACCTGTACACGGGCAACAACTATGCCCTGTTTCGCCTTGTAACCAAGAGAACGTGCACGGTCGATACGTGTGGGGCGTCTTATCTTTGTGACAGAGCCCTCTTTTCTCCATTCCTGGAGCCGTTCCCATCTGAGCTCACTGACGTAAGTGGCGTCAGGGTCCTTCCATGCGTCTCTTATATAGCTGTAAAATGATCTGGACAAATACATTCACCTTGTTTCATTTCTGTGTTTCACGGTTCAGCTTCAAAAGCCACATTCCCACGGGACATATCCCGACAATGAAACAGGTGTAGTATCCCCTGATATGATTTAAACTTTCTTACCGGATAAAGCCTGAGGCTTTTTGGGAAAGCATGAAAATCTGGAGACTGATATAAAAGAGTATTAGTTCAAAGGAACTTTCAGGGCAATGAAGCTGAAGGCTCCTCATCGAATATGCTAAGGTCCTCGCCGGAGCAGATCATACTTGGAGTTTCACCGACACTGCTGTTAAGTAAGGTATCATACCAGCGCACCGTGATGTGCCTGCCATCCTTGCGTACAACCGGAATATCCCAATATTCCGGCAGTTTTGTGGTCCCTGCCAGAGCAGCCTCCATGAAGACCCTCACATCAGCGCCCATATCCTCCCGTACAATAGCCTTTACAAAATCCTGCCCTATCAGCTCGAACTCTTCATACCCCAACGTTTCATTACCCTTCTTATTGATGAGGTTTATCCTGAGTTCCTGATCTATGACAACTACAATAAAACCTGCGGCATCGAGATAATTCATAGCATCGTTCCTTTCAGCAAGGATCTTGTCCTGCAGGTGTTTGATGCGCAAGAGGGATTTCACGCGGGTTACGAGTTCCAGCCGGTTCACAGGTTTCCCAAGGAATTCATCGGCGCCTACTTCGATACCCTTTATACGGTCATCCTTACCGGAAAGGGCCGTGACCATTATAACAGGAAGGAATTGCGTTTCAACAGAGGTTTTCAGTCGCCTGCAGACCTCGTACCCATTCATGTCAGGCATCATGACATCCAGGAGAACTATATCGGGCTTGTCGATCTTTATCCTCTCAAGAGCCTCCTGACCGTTGTATGCGTTGATAACATCATACTCAGATCTCAGATAAAGCCCCATCAGCTCAACAATTGCCTGCTCATCATCAACTATGAGTACTTTGTCCCTATTTTGCATGCATCCTCTGCTCCATTTTTACTGTAATTGATCCTATTGCAATCTCTGTTTAATATATGCATGTCAATATAAATATGATGGTAACCATCTCTTTTAAATTCCACTTCCAGCAAAAACATAGTTGCAATCCTATAAGGTAAATACTTCTCTGGGGATATATAATTTTAGGCACATGAATGCTCAGAGCATACAACATGAAGTAATAAAAAAGAATGTAAAAAAGTAAATGGGGCTGGTGAGATTTGAACTCACGATCGA
>DANZ01000083.1 GCA_002501695.1 Methanolobus sp. UBA474
TTGTAGTCTTTGTGGCAATTGTTGTCTTTAGGTTATCAGAGATTATCTGATCCTGTCATGAGGGGGCTTAGTTCTGCGTCCTTTGTTTCACATGAACTATTATTTATAGCAGTATATAGGTAGAAAGGTAAATTAAGTGGAAAACGAATCCAATTATAAAAACAAGATATAATGGCTCTGTAGAAATCCTCATTTGAATGACAGAGACAACCTTCGCTTTTCTTTTAAGTCTTCTCATGTCCAGAGGGATCATAGCTACTGCTTGTAATTGCTCTCTTGGTAGCGAATGTATACTTATGAATGATATCTTTGTGTTTTCGGTAGCAAGTAACACTTTGGGGTTTTATCTTTGTAAAAAAGTTGATCTTCTTATGGGATCCTTACAGAGAAACCTTAATACATCCACTAATTCTACGTCTTTAGTTTTGATGTTCGCTCCGATCATACCAAATGCTAAGTATTCAAAAATATACACCTATTGGCCCCAAGAGTCCAAAAATGAATTATTCCTAAACATTCCCATACCAATACTGCTCAAACCTGAAAATATGGAAGAAGGGGAATGAGACCGAAAAGGAAGATGTTTACAAAGCCATGCGTCAGGCTGACTAAGGACAGACTTCTGGTCTTTTGGAACATATAACCCAGAACAAGTCCCGCACAACATGCGTACAGGACCTCGTACAGAGTACCATAGCCTGAGTGCATGAACCCAAATAGCAGGCTTACTATGAGCAATCCTTCAAGCCTCCCGAAGGAAACCTCCATCCTGCTCTGTAACAGAAACCTGAAAACAAGCTCTTCCACAAATCCTACAAATATCATTATCACGGATAGTTTTAACATGTTGATGAAAGAGAGATCAGGTACAAGGTTTCCAGGTCGTATGATCAAGAACTCGCCCAATCCGATAATAGCTCCCACAATGACAGACAGGAGAATGTAACCAGGAATCCTTTTTGGGGACAGTCCACTGCCGGAGAGATTTAGACCTTGATGTCTGATGACCAGATATGCAGGCAACAGCATAGGTATGTATATATAAATGAACATATATAGCGTCGTTTCCGAAAAAACGGGCATGGATAAGTTCAGAAGTCGCAATATAGGAAGCAGTAAAAGCACCTGCAAGGATCTGGATACATGTGATTCCGGAATCCTCGTGGCAGAGAGCGTTAGTAAAAGCAATGTAACAATATGAAGAGCAATCCCTGCCTGCAGATGGGCGGAGCAGATTAGCATTTCAGCCGCTATCACCATCATAAGAGGAAGAATTACAATCCAGCTGTCGTTAAGAAGTGAAATAGATAAAGCAGATCTAAGCTGCTGTCCTGATGTCCTTTCAGTTGACATTACCTGCCTCTGTGACATTGATCCACAAGTGCAGCTCACGATATGGCTCAGTGAAGCTACCATCCCTGTAAAGCAGGTACTGCAGCTTCATGGCACTACCTGTATCATCCGGTAAGATTGATAGTGGTTGTTCCCAGGTTTCGTTGTGGTTAAGAGAGATGTGCTGAAAAGTGCTTGGGATGTCCAATGACTCATTGTCAAGGCGTGCCTCAAGAGAATAGTTCACCATAGTATATTCGTGATTAACAATGCCAACTATGACATCCACCCTTTCCCCAGATTCCAGTTGTGTGTCATAGTTATCTACTATGCCTTCAGACTTGAGTATATAGAACTCAGTGAACTTCTCTCCCTGTTTGGGAGTGATCATCACATAGGCGAGGGTTAGCAACGATATCGAAATTAACAGTATCAAAGTAACATTAAGCATGCGACCAAACCGGGTTTCCTGTTCTGTGAACATTTCATGCTTAAACGATACGTACATTTGTCTGAAAGAAACTGTAAAGGCATTATCACCCAATGATCTTCTTCTGTACCTGGCGATCAGTACCATTGCCAGTGTGAAAAAAGTAAGGGATACAAGTACAGTTAGCAGTCTTATTCCCCAGGGCGTATAGTTCAATAGTAATCCTATAAGAGGCACTATAGCAATGCTCAGGCCAAAACTAAGTGCGATGCGCTCTATGCCATCCAGATCATCCTTCCCTGGGAAAAGGGCTGCTATAAGTGCATAACCCGGAAGGAAAAGCACCATTGGCAAACCTAGCATCGTGCGGACAGGACTATCATTAAAAGGTGGTAGAATAATCAAAGATCCGGTGAGCAACACCAGGACTACAACTATTTTAAGGTCTGTCTGAAAAGTCATTTGTTTTATTATAGAGATAACACTTTGATAAGTATTGGGGATAATTGCTCAGTAACATTAGTACTAATTATGAGTTTGTCTATATCAGCATGAAGAACAAAACATTTAAAGTATTGTCCGGCTATTAGGCACTCAGATGAAAGAGATAGTACTTGAGGATCCATACACTATCCCATATAAGGGGATATATGCCGTATGCGACAAAAACAATGAATACGCAGAGATCATCGAGCATACGAACTGTTACGGTGGCGCTGCATGGGTAAAGTTTCACTATTCTCATTCACCTCTTGTGCTTAAAGCAAGGTCTATAGGTAACATGATACGCTACCTTGTAAGAACAGGCACTTCAAACCTTGATCTCCAACCTTCCCGCTTTGCGGCAGGTATCGAATCAGTGCTTGTTAATGGTGATGAGGTGTCCATAACATACGCAGGACTTGGCGGCGGCGGGGTCGGTGCGACCAGGTGCAGAGCCCTTGCTGAAGGAGTGCTGCGTTACGAATGCACTGAATCAGGAGGTGGACGCGCCGCAAAGGGAACAATTGTGGTCCCCCGAAGAGAAAGGATCATCATCGGCATAGATGACACCGACACCAAGGAAAAGGGAGCCACATGGACATTGACCCATAATATCGCAAAAGAACTCGACTGCCTGGAATCCGTATACATATCACATTCCCTTGTGCAGCTCTTCCCGGTGGCCGCCAGGACGCAGAACTGCGTCTCGACAGTGCTGGAATTTGCCTGCATCAGCGGGGCCGCTAAGGAAGAACTGCTCCAGAGCATCAAAGCAGCACTCCTGAAATACAGCGTTTCAAAGGAAACAGGCATGGTCGTGCTCTCTGACTTTGACGCCGCGGGAGTCATGGACTACAGTTTAAAATGCCGCCATGGTGAGCTCACCCGGGAATATGCGCTTCAATATGCAAAGGAACATGACGTTGAGATCTGGATGGACGGGAATGGAGTTATCGGTGCACTGGCTGCACTGGCATGGTTTGCCCGGCCTGATGAGTCTGTCCGCCCGGAAGCCGGACCTGATGAGAACTAATAGAACATGACCAGCATGCAGAAAATAATCCATACCACAGGGCTCGATGCACTGTACCTTGCATCAATTGACAGCGGCGTGAAGCGGGTCACTGCTGTTGCCGGTTTTCCCATCACCGCTGTTGCCGATAAATTCATACGGGGAAATGATAACACTTACGATTTTCACTGGTTCACCAGCGAGAAATCTGCCATGGAAACTGCGTTGGGAGCTTCTGTGTCCGGCTGCAGGTCACTTGTACTTGTCAAGCATGTAGGGATGAACCTTCTGGCAGACCCCCTGATAACAGCAGTTACACATACTATAGGTGAAGGCCTGGTCATCCTTGCAGGTGATGATCCCGGAGCCTTCGGGTCACAGAACGAACAGGACTCACGATGGTATGGCAAGATAGCGGAAGTAGCGGTTTTTGACCCTTCCGGACCCGAAAGTGTCTATGAATGTATCGTCAGAGCCTTTGATCTTTCCGAAAAGGCAAGCGCACCTGTGATCGTCAGGGTCACAGACAGGCTTGAGAAAAGTGAAGGCAGTATACGAAGAATAGCCCCTCCTCCCGGCAGCCATGCAAAGCTGTTTGACCCGTCCGTATGGAAGCTTACAATGCACGGCAAACACCAGCGATTCCACCAGGAGTCTTACCCGCTTCTTATCGGGGAAGCGGAAAAAAGCCCTTTGAACAGAGTATCTGTAAGAGGGTCGACCGGGATCATATCTTCAGGTGTGCCATCTGAGGTCACTGATGAACTCCTGTCCGAGGACAGCCGGTGGGCCTCGGTCTCACATCTCGCCCTTGGCATAGTGTCACCCTTCCCCTACGATCTGGTGGCGGATTTCATGAAGAAGCATGAAAGCATCCTTGTTGTTGAGGAGAGCGAGCCTTTCATAGAATCCCATATAACGATACTTGGAAATGCGTACGGGAAAGAAACAGGACATCTTCCTTACGGGCTTCTGGACAGAGAACATATCGGGTTTGCACTTGAGAACCTTGACAGGAAGAGAGTCACCAAATACACATCTATCCAGACGATAACAGAAAGAGGGCCAAAGCCGATATGCAGCGATTGCCCCTACATGCCTCTTTACAACATACTGCGCAGGCTGGATATAATGATCGCAGGGGATATGGGGTGCTCCATCCGCACGGCACCCGAGCCCCTTGGAGCCGTTGACACCGGATTCTCACTTGGCGGAGCGATCTCCACAGCCTGCGGTTTCAGCAAGAAGGGGATTGCCGTCATAGGAGATTTCGGACTCGCCCACTCGGGTATCGTGGGACTCATAAATGCAGTGGACCATGGTTCAGACGTGCTTGTCATAGTGTTGCAGAACGACATAGCAGCCATGACCGGAGGGCAGGTGGCTCCGGACATTAAAGAAGCGGTACGTGCGCTTGTTCCTGATATGGAGATATTTGATATCGACGGAAGTGTCCGGAGCAGAGGAGAGACAGCAGCAGCAAAGGAACTGGAGAGGATGATCACGGACAGGTTGACCATAAAAGGCGTTTCTGTGATCTATATCAAAAGCAAGTGCATTATGTTCTGAACCGGAAAGTACACAATATCTCCTCATATGCGCCATACAACAACTTTTGAAGAGCTTTGGCGTTTGATGTTTCAAATATCCCCGTAAGCGTAGGCCCATACCTTCAGATATTAACGGGGATGCCCAGTATTTTGTCAGAGCCTGCGGCAATGTCGCGCGCGATCTCGGCACATCCGATAGCGGCACTCCACCTGTCAAGCACATGACATCTCATTCCCAGATGAGCATTGATCTTTTCCACCACCCGGGGGATCTCAGCCACGGAACCTTCCAGGATCACCTCCCCCACAGCACCGTAGTCCTTCAACAGGATCTGCATGCAGGAGATCTCCATGGCTGCGAACAGAGCAATAGTGTCAAGCGCCAGAAGCGCTTCAGAGTCGCCTCCAAGTGCAGCTTTTAACAGTTCGTGCCTGTCTGAGAAAGGAGTGTGCCTTAGCACGCCCGCTCTGGTAAAAGCGTCATTGGCGCTGATCTTGCCTGCATCCACATCCCTCAATGCCTGCACATCAAGGGGACCGTGGATCAGGCCCGGGGCCAGGATACAGGCATCGATAGCTCCGATGACCTTGCCGCCTGCAACTCCTATGGTGACGGTGTTGGAACTTATGTCAGATAGCACGAAATTGTCAAAACCCATACAATAAGCATGATAGGCTATACCTATCTTCTCAGGGCTTGTGGAATGGGAGAAAACGTTCAGGCGGGGATCAGTAAGACTTTTGTCATGTATCCCCGGGATGACGACAGCAGGGATGCCGGAGTTTCTTATTGCATCGAACACGCGGCTGCCCCCCCCGGTCTTCTTGCCTGCGCCTTCAATGCTCCTTACGCCACGGTTCTGTACATTCCGGATGTTCTCAATAGATGTTATGCTGTCCCCCATGGAATAAGTGACAGCGATCATCCCGATCTCACTGCGTGCCACGCTGAAACTGTCCTCTATCAGGGATATCACCTGTGCTTCACTCAGCGAGGCAATCTCCTGCCTTGGAACCTCCAGCTGGATGATGTCAGCGGCTTCTTT
>DANZ01000030.1 GCA_002501695.1 Methanolobus sp. UBA474
AGGGAGTCACCCCGGGCAGAGCCCCCGAAAAAGAGGAAGTCTCTGGATGATGTAATGAACCTTAATCTTCCTGATAACTATGAGGAGGAATTCTGGAAATAACCCCCTCTCCCTTTTCTTATGAACGTGAGAAACAACAACCTGCTTAAGGTCTATCAGATACTCCTGGAAGAATTAGGCCCTCAATACTGGTGGCCTGCTGAAACGGCTTTTGAAGTTGTTGTGGGCGCTATGCTTACCCAGCAGACAAAATGGTCCAATGTCGAAAAAGCCATATGTGATCTCAAAGGGCATGGCCTGCTTCACCCCCGCACACTTGCAGAAGCAGATCTTCTCCTGCTTGAAGAACTGATCCGATGCTGTGGCTTCTATCGACAGAAAGCATCCCGATTGAAGAATATTGCCTCCTTTTTCGCTGAAAACCCGATGGACGATGTTTTTTCACTGCCCGTTGACCTCTTAAGGGAGAAGATGCTATCTTTGAAAGGGGTAGGCAACGAAACCGCAGACAGCATAATACTCTATGCTGCCCATAAGCCCCGCTTTGTGATAGATGCATATACGACCCGTATCTTGAAGTGCATGGGCACGGAGGGTGATTACATGCAGCTACAGCATCTCTTCGAGAGCGCTCTGCCTGAAGATGTAGGACTCTACCAGGAATATCATGCACTGATCGTGGAATACTCCAAGACCTTCTGCGGCAGGGGCAGATGCAGTGAGTGTCTGCTGTGGCCAGGCCCTGATGACTAAGGAGATATATATGGACATCGATACCTACGAACAGATATACAGTTCCCTGCAGGGGGTTGATGATATTGACCGAGTGTCAGAAATGTTCTCACAACCAGTGGGTGTGATATATTCTATACTCAACCAGAAGACAGTCACAAATGTGAAGAAGATCTTTTCCCGCGTACAGGAAAGGAGCGGCAAGCACCTGGCTATGTGGCAGAAGGGCACGACCATTGTCCAGATAGCCCGAAAGAACCGCCTTCCTGCAACTCTTATGGCTGCCATGATACTGGCTGAGATGGGTATTCCCAAAAAGCCTTTTCTTCGATCGATAGAAGAACTTCCTGACATGCGGCTCAAAAAAGAAGTAAAGGAAGCCATGCAATCGGATCATTTCTTCTCCCCGCGTGCTCATGAGGTCCATACCGTCAAAGGGAAAATGGGTGAGTCGATACTTGAGAAATGGCTTCAGGAGCAGGGTGTGTCATACAGGACAGAGAACGACCTGCGGGCATTGGGAATTGCAAAAACGCCGGATTTCCTGCTGGACTATCCCATTGAGATCAATGATAAGCAAATATCGTGGATAGAAAGCAAGGCCCTGTTCGGCGATGAGAAAGAGCATCAATATTATATGAAAAAACAATTCACCGATTATGAAGGGAACTTCGGCACCGGTATGGTCGTTTACTGGTACGGTTTCCTTGATGGCATAAAGATGGATGGACACCTTATCAAAGACTACAGGTTCTTTGAGGGGTCCGACACAATCGATGAATTGCTAAACCACGGTGTTCAGTGGTAGATACCCAGATCTACTTCAACCTCGGTGTTTTGTTCAATGGTTTTTTCGGGAATTGGCTTTTCAGTCTGTATGAAGACGTTCTTGGTATACACCTGGTATACTTCCTCTTCGTCGTACAGTACTGCTTCGTTGTTGATGGTCGCGTGGTTGCCGTGAACTGCCAGGAAAGGTACAGCTTCCTGCTCATTGGGTTCACATCGGTTCTTCATGTAGAGTATGTCCATGGATGTACACATAGGCATATCTACTTTCGTGGTGGTTATGCGGGTCATCGTAATTACTATACTGAATACTTATTAATACCTTGCGGTTCGCCCTCCTACGAACAATCTACATTATTTAAGAAGGAATGACTCTTGCCATCATCTTTCAGAAGTTGCCGCTTTCTCAACAATGTCTCCTCCGGAATGTCCGCGTTATGGGCAGAACTCCATTTGCCGCATATACGAGCACATATGTCCATTCATTTCTGCGTACCCTTGCGGGGCCGGAAGTATCCATGACCGGAAATCCCCATCCTGCCATTTTAAGCAAAGGTTATAATAGTAGCAATAATTTAAGGTTACAATCTCTTGATCTCCTAGAGACCAATTGCATGAAACCAATCAGTAAGACAATTACCTAAATTATCCATTTTCTGGTACTGGTGAAAAGAATGGCAGATATCACACACTGGGCGGATGTAGTTGCAGACGAGGTCCTTGTCAAAGGCAGGAAGCACCTCGTTGCAACAGGAATAACGCCATCAGGTCATATTCATATAGGCAATATGCGCGAGGTCGTGACAGCGGATGCAGCGTACAGGGCTCTTCTTGATAAAGATGCGCAGGCTGAGTTCGTCTACATTGCGGACACTTACGATCCCCTCAGGAAGGTCTACCCTTTCCTTGACGAAAGCTACGCTGAGCATGTAGGCAAACCATTGTCAGATGTGCCGTGCCCCTGCGGGAAACACAAGAGTTACTCTGAGCATTATCTTGAGCCTTTCCTTGTGGCTCTTAAGCGCCTGGGGATACATCCTACCGTATACAGGGCGGATGAGCTGTACAAGCAGGGCGTCTATACCGATGCCATCAAGAAAGCACTCGTGAAAAGAAATGAGATCGCAGCCATCCTTAAGAATGTCTCCGGTAAGACACCTGCAGAGACATGGAGCCCGTTCAATCCTATATGCAGTGCATGCGGCAAGATAAACACTACCATTGTCACCGGCTTTGACCTGGATGCCGAAACTGTCGATTACAGTTGCTCCTGCGGGAACTCAGGCACAGTTTCTATGAGAGGCGGAGGCAAGCTTACATGGCGTGTGGACTGGCCGGCAAGATGGAAGGCTCTTGGGGTCACTGTGGAACCCTATGGCAAGGACCATGCATCAAGGGGCGGTTCCTACGACACCGGTGTGCTGATAGCAAAGGAGGTATTCGGATATGATGCTCCTTACCCCATTGTGTATGAGTGGATCATGCTCGGTAACGAGGGAGCCATGTCATCTTCATCCGGTGTGGTAGTTTCCATCTCGGACATGCTCAAAGTTGTGCCCCCTGAGGTGCTCAGGTACCTTATCATACGCACCAAGCCTGAAAAGCACATCAAGTTCGATCCCGGGCAGCCATTGCTGACCCTTGTGGACGAGTTCGAGCGCCTCCATTCCATTGATAGCCCTGGCTCCTACGAAAAGAGGATACTGGAACTGTCGCATGCCGTAGGCATCTGTCATACGGAGATACCGTTCAAGCATATGATAACTATTTATCAGGCAGCAGGCGGGGACTTTGATAAGATCATGCTCATCGTTAAAAGGGCAGGCTACGACACTAAGAATGAGAGATGCATAAAGGAGCTGGCTGATAACGTCGGTAACTGGCTTGAGATGTATGCTCCCGCGTTTGCAAAGTTCAGCGTGAAAGATGAACTCCCGGTGCAGGCCGCCAGTCTTTCCGGGCTCCAGCGGGCTTTCCTGTCCTCCTTCTCAAAGATCATCTCGCAGATGCCTGAAATAAGCGGAGAGGATTATCACAACCTGGTCTATTCAGCAAAGGACCAGGGATCCGAACTGACCCTGGAAATGGCGCAGCTCCTGGATGTTAGTCCTGAGCAGGTACAGGCGGACCCCAAAGAGCTCTTCAAGGCTGTCTATACTGCTGTGCTCGGACAGCAGTCAGGTCCCAAGGCAGGATGGTTCCTTTCCTCTCTGGAAAAGGACTTCCTGGTGGAGCGTTTCAGGGAAGCTGCAGACTATAAGCCCTGATATGGAGCGGTTGCGGCCTTCCCATCTTCTTGCATGGGAGGAGGAATACAGGCATGTGGTATGGGGCGGCCCAAGGTCCATCTCTGTTGTGGAGGGAACGATCCCTCCCGGCTCCCGTGTGCTGGATGCAGGGTGCGGGAACGGAAGGTATCTGCTCCCTCTATCACGGAAATATAATGTCGTGGGTATCGATATTTCGGTAAATGCGCTGTCAAAGGCGCGCTCTTATCTTGACAGGAGCGGTCAGCGCGCCGAATGCATTGCTTCCACGATCACGGCTCTTCCTTTTTCTGACCGATCGTTCGATGCGGTGGTATGCTATGGTGTCCTGCAGCACCTTCTTGAAAACGAGAGAGCACTTGCTGCTCAAGAGCTCAAGAGGGTCCTCAAGCCCTCGGGAGTACTCTTCATCGAGGTTTTCGGCACTGATGATATGAGGTTTGGGGGGCAGGAGATCGAGAATAACACCTTCGTTAGAAAAGGCGGGATCGTATACCACTATTTCACGGAGCTCGAACTGGTTTCACTGCTAAGCGGGTTCACACAGGTAGATATGGAAAGTATCAGAACAGAAAAATCATTTAGAGGCGAGCCTCACACCCGCCACCATATAAAGGGAAAAGCCATCCTTTAGAAGGCAATGCCAAGGTAGCTCAATATTATTATAAGCAGGGCCCCGACAATTCCTGCTATGGCACAGATAAGGATAACGATCCATGTATAGGCTATGTCAAGTCCCAGCAGGATGTTTGCGATAACAAGGACCAGAAGCCCTAATACAGCATTCACCGCCATCTTTGTAGCAGTTTTCAATACCTTGAACAGAATAACTGCAACTATAATCGCTATTAATAATATGAATATCTCATTCATCATAGTTACCATATTTATATGGTCTTAATTAGTATTTAACAATTGCTAAAAAAGTCTGTTGAAAAAAAGAGGAGTTTTATCTCCTCAAAAGAACGAAAGTCAAGAAATGTACAATTACTTCTTTTTCTGATCCTTTGCTGGAGCAGCTTTTGCTCCCTTCTTGTCATCCTTCTTCTGATCTTTTGGTGCCATTGCCATTATATCTCACCTCCCATGGAGAGATACCCTCGTATATTTTGTAAAGAGTTCAAACATGCTATACAGGTTCTTGAAGCATTCAATGCTGCGTTAACCACATAGAGCTGTTATCATACTTTGTAGATTGATTCAACCGCTAATTCATGCCATTTAACCAATCTAAGAACTAATATACGCACAATATATATAAAACTACCTTTTATTGCGTTTTTCAAGTATTCAGCTTCTGATTCTTATTTAAAATCAGTTTAAAGATGCCACCTGAAGTATCACCTGTGGTAAATAAAAACGTTCATTTTTTCTGGATCCTGTATTCGGGCATTATATGCTGCCAGCCAAAAAGTCCAGGATCCTCTCCCTCATCTCCTGATAACTGGCATATTCCTTGCCTGTAAGCATAGCACTGCTGTTCCCAAGTATCATTGCAGAAACGTTTGAATGCGGTGAGTACAGGCAGAGCACGGGCAGACCAAGCTGCAGGGCCCTGCATATCTCATAGCCTACACCAATAGATGGTACGCTGACCTCTGCTATCACACATTCGCTCCTGGTGAGAAGGTTCATATCACGCTCATATATCTCCTGCTCTGTCATTATGGATTCTTTCTCCTCAAGTTGCGGGTCAGCGACATGCGAGCTTAACACATCGTGTCCGTGGCTCTGCAGCAGCTCCAGTATCTTTGTATATACATGCAGCATGTGCCTGCCGCCGCGTATCGAGGCCGAAAGGAATATCTTCATAGTACGCCCCTGTGGTAATGCCCTCTGGTGAACTCCTCCGAAATATCCCGGCATTTCCGGTCTCCAGCCTTATGTTCATCGTAGTAGGAATCAATTGCATCCCTATAGGAGCCAACAACCTGCCCGGTGATCGAAGGGTCTGTCATCCTTGCATCGATCCTGAATCTTGAAACACCCGCCTCAACAAGACGTGGTATGTCTTCCAGCAGGCACAGCTCCTTTGAATTGAATATATGTGTTCTGCCCATGCTATCTGTCCGGACCGGGAAGACAAAGCCCTTCTCATCCTTGAGCCTGAACGAATCCCATCCCCTGGAAGAATCATGCATGGATCCCGATCCTGTCAGGGCTGCTATCATGCAGTGTTCGGACTCCATTATCAGCAGCCTGCCATGCACAACACATTCTGTCCGGACCCTGCTGCTCACTTCTTTTACCTGTTCAAGGTTCATTTCCGGGGAGAGTACGATCAGTTCTGCTCCTCTCTTCAGGAGAACCGAAGTTGCCTCCCTGTTAAATATATTGAGCGAACTGTCTGCAATGGTCCTGATCCCGAGGGACAGCGCCTTTCTGAGCACTCCGGTGTTTGCAGCAATGATCCCCTCAAATCCTGCCTCAATGGCAGTGAGCATGTATTGCTCAACATCGCGCATTTCCTGATCTTTCACTATGAGCGGTGTGTGCAGATAGGCCGGCACACCTGCGTCCTTCACGCATGCAGCAATGTCCTGCAGATATGTGTTGCTCCTTCCGTATCTCTCCGGATCATAATATATGAGATCTGTGCCGCATGATATCGTCTGTTGCAGGCTTTCCATGTCGCTGACACTGACTGCAAGAAGCGGCTTTCCTGCATTCCCCGCGAAAGAGGGTTTTCCATTCACGGAAACATGCGCTACATGTCTTTTTCTCCTGTGTCCCTCTGTCCTGATCCTCTCCAGCTCAGCCAGTGCCTTGCTCCTTGCATCGTTCATCTCTTTGATGGGTATGAAAATGCCCTCTTCTCCTTCTTTCCCTTCTGCCATATCTATCTCAATGAGCTTTGCTTCAAAGGCCGTATTCCCCAGTTTATCCAGCTGCTTTTGTATATCCTGCCTGGAGGTTGCTTTTCTTTTGGCAGGCTCGATAATATAGTCAGACATTGCAGTGGCAGCATTCCCGTCCTCATCAAGCAACGTCACTCTGAAAGGCTGCCCGACGCATGCCTGCGCTCTGAGGGACACAGGCGCTTTCCTGTACCTTCCGGGCTGTTCGAATGAAGCGTACAGTTCTTTCATCAGTGCATGGTCAAAAGTCTTGTAAGCCCTCGTTCCTGTCCTGAGCTGCGCATCAAAGGGAACTGAGACAATATCGCCTTTGCAGGCCTCTTTTACAGTTTTTCCTCCTGCATACATGGCCTGCACTGTCATGCCTGATCCCCCTGTGCCTTCAAAGCCTATGCCATCCCCTGATCTCAGGGGCCCTGATAGTTCAAGGTTAAGGGTTTTGCCTCTGCCGTCATATCCGAGGACCCTGCCGATTGCTATTCCCTGGTTATACGGCCTGTCCCGGGACATCAGATCTCCTGCCGGGTTGCCTTTGAAATATCCTGTTGTGAATTCCCTGTTGAACAGCTGTGCAAGCTGTGCAGCCTCTTCGTCGGACACGAAGTAGCCCCGAGGATCACTTATGCACCTGTCAATAAGGCGGCGGTATATCCTTACCACGCCTGCCACATACTCAGGCCTTTTCATGCGTCCCTCTATCTTGAAAGAGCTGATGCCCGCCTTTATGAGCTCAGGCAGTATCGAAGAGGTGTTGAGGTCTTTTGGGCTCAAAAGAAAGCTGCCCCCGGTGAAGAGTTCCTTTCCGCCTGCTATAAGGCTGTATCTCTTCCGGCATGGCTGGGCGCAATGCCCCCGGTTTCCGCTCCTGCCTCCGATCATGCTGCTCATCAGGCACTGGCCGGAATAGCAGATGCACAGTGCGCCATGAACGAAAGTCTCTATCTCCATGCCTGTTTCCTGCCTGATCGTCCTTATCTCATCCAGTGACATCTCCCTTGCAAGCAC
>DANZ01000066.1 GCA_002501695.1 Methanolobus sp. UBA474
GGGAAGAGCTACTTTTTTGAAATATATGAAAATCACGGTGGTTTTGGTTCCGGACTAAACGCAACCGTGTCCGGCGAATACGTGAGCGTATCCTTTGAGGAGAATGGAAAGAGATCCAGGTCGGTAAAGCCTCTTACATACAAAACTCTGCCTCTTGCGCAAGGCGAGGTCCGCAAGGAGCTCACTGAGAAGTTCTCAGCAAGCGGCAACTCCAGCTATCCAATACCGGCATCATATGGGTACACGGAGGTTATGGAATTCCTTGCGTCTCTGGGCACTAAAGAAAAAAATTTAAATATAAGCACAGAGGTTCACATTGAAAAGACCTTAATATACGTACATAATTTAAACGGGACCGGGGTCAAAGAGCTTGAATATATCCTTGTTTATCAGTGACGATAAAGCCTTCATGGAACCGCACAACGATATCATATCAACTGCCATGGTTATGATAGGATTTGTCATCTTTGCCGCAATACTCTCAAAAACATACCTCACGTACGATGATAATTCCCTTGCCCTGGAGAACTACCGCCAGGCAGCTCTGATCGCAAATGACGTCGCCGGTTATCCGGGTATTCAGGGAAGCCGCCAGGACCTGATATCTGCTGACGCTCTGGACGCCATTGCCATGCCTGCCGCAGACAGGGAGATGCATAGTGAGTTCTTTCACAGGTTCTCGGCAAACGCCGACTTCTTCGTGGAGGTCCGCACAGATGACGGAAACCATACCTGGATAATAGACAGGTATGAAACAGCCTCACCTGACAGAGACATTATTGCCGCCTCAGTGCCGGTCGTGATCGAGCTTGGGAACAATGCCAGATGCATTCCCGGAACAGTTACTGTCAGGGTAAGGAATAACAACCGGATATGAAAAGAGAGGTGAGATGATGGATAAGAAAAAGAAGAAAATGCTTATTGACAATGAAGATGCTTTTTCCTCAAATATCGACTCGATGATCTTCCTGATGCTTATTTCCATATCCGCCATCATACTCATGCCAGCCGTCATGGCAGAATACCAGTACAGGTCCGCAGGCTATGTATCCCTGCAGGATACCGACACACTGCTTCTCAGTTCCATACTTAACAGCAGGAGCGATGAAGTGGGATACACTTACAGGCCCGGAGAAATCGTCGGCCTCAACCTGTCCCTTCCTCCAGGATCAATGCTGAGGGATGCCGAAGAGACCCTTTACGAAAGACAGCAGAAACACCGCACTTTTGCAGACCTTGTAGCTGAGGACCTTGTCCTGGGAATAGCTGTCAGTGAGAATGGGAGTAAGAACTATCTTAACCCCATGGCAAAGATGCACCGTCCAATGACAGAAGATGCGATAGGTAACTACCTTGATACCCGTATTGGAGGACGGTATCATTACAGATTTGAAGCTCACTGGTATCCGGTAAGCGGATACAGTACAGGCAGTGATATCGAGATAGGAAGACCTGCCCCGGCAAATGCTTTCAGGCAGAAGGCCCGGATCTCATTGCCATTGGTTTCCTCAACACCATCGGTTTCCTCACCTTCACATGACGAGTTCATTGGGTCTATGAATGCCACCGCCTTTTGGCATGCAGTTAATTCATCTGAGCCTTCGTCCCGGCTGCATGAAAGATATAACAGGAGCATTGAAGTCGCATCCATGTCTGCCGCAGAGACTATCACTTCCACCATATTCCCTGCGGATTACCTGCTTAATCTCAGCTCTACACAGAGCACTCTTAAAAGCGATCAGCTGTCACTTATATCAAGCCCGGCGGACTCCAGCGTGCCAGACCCGGAGTATGTGGTGGCCCTTCACAACATCAACTACACAGCGAACAGTGTATTCAGGCTCAATGTTAATGTTCCCCTGCAAGATCAGAAGATCGAGACGAGCATGGTAGACGGCATCGAGAACAGCCTGATACATTCCAACAGCGCTATGATCTCAGCACACCTTAAAAAGGAAATGCAACCGGAGATAGAAAGGACCATATCCGGCATATTGAACTCCACAGACCCCTCTGTCATGCTTGAACTGCACAACAGGCAGATGAGATCCATTTACAGCAGGGCGAACAATGAGGGAGCTGATATCATACTCTTCCTCTGGCAATAACCCTGGCATTTAATATATAGAGGTTGAAGCCGGAGTATCATTCGGGATATCAATCACAACATATATATTTGATAATGCTTTTTTATGAGCACTTCGCCACTTATACATCTGACATCCGTACAATCAGGCTCTCCTGTTCGTTCAACATGCCTGAGGACTGCGGTAACTCTACGAACAAATCATATCTTAATAAGGATTCAATCAGTTATAATAATCAGGAGGAATTGCATGGCAAAAATGCACACCCGGAAGAAAGGACAGTCCGGATCCACAAAACCACTTCGTACTGAACCGCCAGCCTGGTCCACTATGAGCGAGGAAGAGATCACCAAGGTCATAATGGACATGTGGAAGCAGGGAATTAGTACAAGTGTCATCGGAATGACACTAAGGGACAAATACGGAGTCCCCGACGTTAAGGTCGCTACCAAGAAGAAACTCGGTCAGATCATAAAGGAGAAAGGAGAGCAGTCCACTGTTCCTGAAGACCTGTACAACCTGATCGTGAAGGCAATAGGCTTAAGGAAGCATATTGTAAGCAACCACAAGGACGTCCACAATAAGCGCTCCCTCCATAACACCGAGGCAAAGATCAGAAGGCTGGTCAAGTACTATCAGTCCACAAAGGTTCTCTCCGCAGACTGGAAATACAAGCCAGAAACAGCAGAGATGATGATCACAAGATAAACTGTGAATATCCGCTCACATTAAATTCCGGCCGGTGGGCCGGACTTAAATTTTCCTTTTTTGCATAGATCCTGCCTTGGGAGAGTTCATCTTTTCAGAATACAAGAGTCCTTATTGAAGGTCCTGTTGTTCAAGGGAAGTTATAAATTGTTTTAAAGTGCAATAGTACTCCATGAAAGCTGTTGTTCTCGCGGCCGGGGAAGGTAGAAGATGCCGTCCACTCACACTTACAAGGTCCAAGGTCATGTTGCCGGTAGCAAACAAGCCTATTCTGGAACATGTAATAAATGCACTTGCAGAAAACGATATCCAGGATATCATCCTCATAGTCGGATATGAAAAAGAACGCGTAATGGACTATTTCGGGGATGGCGGCGAGTTTGGGGTAAGGATACGTTACATAGAGCAGAAAGCACAGATAGGGACAGCGCATGCCATCCTTAAGGCCCGTGATATGATAGACCCTGAGGACGGGGCTTTTCTGGTTGTCAACGGGGATAACATCATCGAACCCGAAACCATCCGTGACCTGCTGAAAAACACCGAGGGCGATGCAATAGTCCTTGCCTGCAAGAAAGAGAACGCTACCGGATATGGAGTTATAGTTGTTGATGGGAGACGGATCAAAAAGATAGTTGAGAAACCCCAGCACATAGTCAGCCACCTTATCAACACCGGAATATACCTGTTCAGGCCGCAGATATTCGGGATAATAGAAAGGACTCCGCTTACACACACCGGCGAATATGCTATCACTGATACGCTCCAGATAATGATAGACGAAGGCATGAAGGTCATCATGGCCAATACATTTTCCGACTGGCTTGACGCACCTTACTCATGGGACCTGCTAAAGGCAAACCCGATAGTCCTTGGAGAATTTGAGCAGAACCTGAAGAACGGCACAGTTGAAGAGGGTGTCGTGGTCAGAGGAAGCGTATCCATAGGTGCCAATACAACTATCCGTTCCGGATGCTACATTGTGGGCCCTGTGATGATAGGGGACAACTGCGATATCGGCCCAAATGCAGTCGTACTGCCTTCAACAAGCATAGGGAACAATGTTTCTATTGCCTCTTTCACGCAAATACAGAATAGTATAGTAATGAGCAATGTCCGTATAGGGACGCACTCATCGATCTCGAACTCAGTCATCGGAAGTAATATCACGATCGGCTCGCACTTCGTCACCGAGGAGAAGGAGAAGCTCATGATAGAGATAGAAGGCAGCCTGCACTTTGCGGACAAGCTCGGTACGATCATAGGCGATGACACTGAGATAGGCAGTAATGTACTTGTAAGGGCAGGTATTATGATATATCCTAATTGCCGCATAAACTCGGGCAAGGTAATAACAGAAGCACTGGCTCAAAACTCAATTGTCATCTAGGGATAGGGTAAAATGTGTGGTATAATAGGATATGTTGGTAAAGAACCAGCTGCACCGATCTTACTGGAGTCATTGAAAAGGCTCGAATACAGGGGATACGATTCTGCCGGGATCACTGTACTTAACAGCACGCTCGAGACATACAAGACCGTAGGGAAGATAGCAGACCTGGAAGCCATTCTTCCAGCCCGGATCATAGCCAACGTGGGAATAGGCCATACCAGGTGGGCAACCCACGGAAGACCCGAAACAAGGAACGCGCATCCTCACCTGTCTTCCGATGTCTCAGTGGTCCATAACGGGATCATAGAGAATTATCTGGAACTCAAGGAAAAGCTCACCGAACTTGGATATGTGTTCGAGTCGGACACAGACACTGAAGTTATCGTTCATCTGCTTCACCATCACATGAACAGCGGAGGCGGCAGCATCGATATGCTTGCGGCGATGCGCAAAACTGTCGCGGAACTGCAGGGCTCCTATGCCATAGCGGCCCTGTGCAGTAAAGAGCCTGACTGTGTGGCCTTTGCCCGCAAGGACAGCCCTCTCGTAATAGGGATCAGCGAGACGGGGAACTATGCAGCTTCAGATGTGACGGCCTTTCTAAAACATACAAAAAAGGTAATCTTTGTAGGCGACCATGAGATCGGCTACATCCGTCCTGACGCGATCATGATATACGATCCTGAAGGGAACCTGCTGAAAAAGACTACCGAGATAATTGAGTGGGACCTGGAGGCTGCAGAGAAGTCAGGATATGAGCATTTCATGCTCAAAGAGATACATGAGCAGCCTACGTCCATCCAGAATACTTTTGCAGGAAAGCTGATGGAGCTTGAAGGCACCGTCAGGATGAATGAGCTGTACCTTGATGCCGAGCAGATCAAATACCTGCGAAGGGCCACGATCGTTGCCTGCGGGACCTCGTGGAACGCAGGGATACTTGGAAAATACCTTTTAGAGAAACTTGCGAGCATTCACACGGATATCGAGACAGCTTCGGAGTTCAGATACGGTAATCCCGTACTATGCGGAGAGGAGCTCACCATTGCGATCACGCAATCCGGAGAGACAGCCGACACACTGGCAGCCGTGAGGAGTTCCAAATCATACGGATGCAGGACAGTGGCTATCACCAATGTTGTGGGAAGCACTATCACAAGAGAGTCCGACAGCGTTCTGTACACACGCGCCGGGCCTGAGATAGGGGTTGCCGCCACAAAGACCTTTACCGCGCAACTGATCACGCTCTACATGCTTGCCATACACATGGGAAGGATAAGAGGGGTCATCACTGCCGACGAGGCAAAGAACCTCATAGTGAACCTCAAGCGCCTTCCGGGACAGATACAGAAGATACTCAGCAAAAAAGAAAAGATAAAAAAATGCGCCGAGCAGTTCGCTGACAAGAGGGATTATTTCTTTATCGGGCGCTACCTCAACTATCCTGTAGCTCTGGAAGGGGCCCTGAAACTTAAGGAGATATCCTATATACATGCTGAAGGTTACGCAGCTGGAGAGCTGAAGCACGGCCCTCTTGCACTTATCACCGAAGAGACGCCCGTGGTTGCCATTGCCACCAAAGGGCACACTTATGACAAGATACTCAGCAACATCAAGGAAGTGAAAGCCCGCAACGCGGTTGTGATAGCTGTGGCCAATGAGGATGATAAGGAAATAGAAAAATATGCCGATGTAGTGTTAAGGATCCCGGCTTCACATGAAATGACCTCACCTGTACTGTCTTCGGTGGTACTCCAGTTGCTTGCATATTATACCGCACTTGCAAAAGATTGCTCTATAGATAAGCCGAGGAACCTTGCAAAGAGCGTTACTGTAGAATGATGTTAATAACCGGAGGCATTAAATGAAACTGTTCGGTTCTTCAGGTATAAGGGGAGTTACAAACAAGGATATTACAGTTGACCTGGCCCTCAAAGTGGGAATGGCGCTTGGAAGATCGAAAAAGAGCGCTGTCATTGGCAGGGACCCGCGGGTTGCAGGCGAAATGATAGAGCATGCAGTGATCAGCGGACTTGCCAGTTCCGGATGCAGGGTAATACGCGCAGGGCTTGTGACAACTCCCACGCTTGCATACGCTGCACGGAATTATGACTGCGGAGTTATGATAACAGCGTCCCACAACCCGGCAGAGTACGTAGGGATCAAGCTCTGGAACCCTGACGGGATGGCTTTTGATTCAAAACAGCAGGAAGAGATAGAGTCGATCATCGAAAAAGAAGACTTCGTGCGTGTGAGATGGGACAGGACTGGCAATATTACGTCGTACGATACTGCCGTGAGAGAGCACATGGACATGATCCTGAAAAATGTTGGAAGAGCGTCTATGAGAGTTGTCCTTGACTGCGGCTGCGGTGCAGGAGGTACTATAACCCCTTTCCTTCTCAGAGAGATGGGATGCGAGGTCATCACCCTCAATAGCCAGCTTGACGGGCACTTCCCTGCGCGCAACCCCGAGCCCAACGAAAAGAACCTGGGATTGCTGAGAAAGGCGGTCATTCATTTCGAGGCCGGCCTGGGAATTGCCCATGATGGCGACGCTGACAGGATGATGGCTGTTGATGAAAAAGGGAACTTTGTATCAGGCGATGAGCTGCTTGCCATCTTCGGATACTATGAATGCAAAGGCGGGACTAAAGTTTGCGTGCCTGTGGATACGTCCCTTGTTGTCGATGATGCCCTCAAGGGATCGGAGATCATAAGAACAAGGGTAGGGGACGTATATGTCGCTGAAGAGATGAAAAAGCATATCACCGAGTTTGGAGGAGAGCCTTCCGGCAGCTGGATATTCACGAGGATATCCTATTGCCCCGATGGCATCTATGCCGCCGCGAGACTTGTTGAGATCGTGCAGGAAACAAAGCTCTCACTACTCAGGGAGAGACTGCCGCAATATCCAACCTTAAGGGGCACCATTCCCTGTGAGGACTGTGCAAAAGAAAGGATCATGGAAGCCATCAGGTCAAAGCTCCAGTCCCTTGGCAAGGTTTCGGATATAGACGGCATCAGGGTGGAGATGGATAATGGCTGGGTGCTTGTCCGGCCCTCGGGAACCGAACCCAAGATCCGCATCACTGCCCAGGCAAGGGAGAATGTGGAAGACCTGTATGTAATGGCAGAGGGTATAGTGAAGGAGAGCCTTCAATGAAAGCAGTGATCCTTGCTGCGGGCGAAGGCACCAGGATGCGCCCGCTCACTTCAGCAAGACCGAAGGTTATGCTCCCCATAGCCAACAGGCCCATGATGGAGCATACGATAGATGCAGCCGTAAAAGCAGGGATCCGGGAGTTCGTGATAATCACCGGATACTGTGAGGATTCCATCAAGGATCACTTTGGCGATGGTAGCGGAAAGGGAATAGACATCGAATATGTGCACCAGGATGCGCAGCTTGGTACTGCCAATGCCATCGGTTGTGCTAAAGGGCACGTCAACGGCCGGTTCGTGGTGCTTAACGGGGATATGCTGATAAGTTCCGAACATATCAGGCACCTGATATCCGTTGACAGGGATGCCATCATCACAGTAAAAGAAGTTGATGACCCCTCACATTTCGGAGTGATAGAGACCGAAGGGGACAGGGTAGTAAGGATAATAGAGAAACCGCAGCATCCGCCAAGCAATCTGGCCAATGCCGGCATATACCTTTTCACGGAAGCTATATTCGACCTCATAGCAAGAACGCAGCTATCCCCCAGAGGAGAGCTTGAGATAACGGATTCACTGCAGATGATGATAGACAGCGGTTACAATGTAGGATATGAAGTACTTGACAGTGACTGGATAGATATTGGCAGGCCCTGGGACCTGCTTGACGCTAACAGGGTGCTGCTTGAAAATATAAGGAGCCGGTGCGAAGGCGTTGTGGAACCTTATGCCACCCTGCATGGGGAGGTCGTTGTTGGCAAAGGCACGATAGTCCGCAACGGAGCCTACATAATAGGCCCGGTGATCATCGGAGATGACTGCGATATAGGACCTAACTGCTTCATCAGGGCATCCACTGCTATAGGCAATGATGTCCATATTGGCAATGCGGTAGAGGTCAAGAACAGTGTCATCATGGACGGCACCAAGATAGGACACCTCAGTTACCTGGGAGACAGTATAATTGGCTTTAAATGCAATTTCGGCGCCGGCACAAAGGTAGCTAACCTGAGACATGACGGAAAGAACATCAGATGCTCGGTGAAAGGCAGCGTTGTAGACACCGGCAGAAGGAAGCTCGGGGTCGTCATGGGCGACGATGTGCATACAGGGATCAATACGAGCATCAATGTAGGTATGATGATGGAAGCAGGCAGCTACAGCCGACCCGGAGAAGTAGTGACGCCCTGTAGAAAAACGAATTAAGCGCTTAATCATTTTTGATCTGTTGAGTGATAACATTGAACTTTAATGTAGAGACCCAGAAACTGAAGGATATGGCCGGCCAGGCGGCTGGCGTAATAGAGGATCACGAGTACGCACGGGTCATATCACATAACGATGCGGACGGGCTTACCTCTGCAGCCATTATCTGCCAGGCCCTTCTGAGAAAGGGCATCCGGTTCCATGCCACAATAGTTCCCAGACTGGACGCCTCTGTGGTCGATATGGTAATTGCAAGTGCCATGGAGAAAGACCTGGTCATTTTCTGTGATATGGGAAGCGGGCAGTCAGATATCCTTTCGGGGATAACGAACAGTATTGTTATCCTCGACCATCATGTGCCGGTTGGGAACTCACCCGCAAAAGTGGTTGTGAACCCCCATCTTGCAGGGATAGATGGCGCAATGCACATATCTGCCTCCGGGGTCACCTACCTGGTGGCAAAGGCGCTCGATCCGGCTAATGTGGACCTTGCAGGCATGGCCATTGCAGGTGCTGTCGGAGATAAACAGCTCATGGACACTGTGAACGGCACCATTCTCAAAGAGGCGGTTGATGCGGGTGTGGTGTCTGTAAGGAAAGGATTGAGGATAGGGGATGGCAATATAGCTGACGTCCTCGAATATACTCCTGAGCCCTACCTAGACATAACCGGGGACCGGAAAAAGATAGATGAATTCCTTAACATTCTCGGATTACAGGGAAACATCAGCGAACTTTCGGGCGAACAGCTGAAGAAGCTCACATCGGCCATTGCCCTCAAGCTGGCAAAAAGATCAACTTCCGAGGCCATAGATGCCTCCATTGGCGATGTGTACTATCTCAACAGGGAGCTTGTAAAGAACGTTTATGATATGGTATCCATCTTCAACACATGCGGGAGAATGGAGAAAGCAGGCATTGCACTCTCGATCGGTATGAGGGATAAGACCCATCTGGAAGAGGCCCGGAAGATGGCTATCGAATACCAGCGGTCGATAGTCGGTAACATCAAAGCCGCCAGGGATATGCTCCGGATCGGACAGAACATTGGTTACCTGATCACAAAGGACATGGAATCCACAGGAATGGTTGCAAGCACCATGGTCAGATACATTAATCCTGACATGCCTTTTGTGGCTGTGAACCAGGTAGACGACATCATCAAGGTCTCGGCAAGGGGCACAAGGGCACTGGTCGAAAAAGGTCTGGACCTCGCTTTTGCCCTGAGGGAAGCCTCAAATGCCGTAGGAGGGGAAGGAGGAGGGCATAACATAGCATCCGGAGCCTCCATACCGCCCGGGACCGCCGAAGAGTTCATCAGCAAGGTGGACGGGATCGTGGGCCAGCAGATAGGGAAAAAACAAGAGGGCTCATGAAGATACAGACCACTATCGAGTTCATTGATGAGGAACCGCACCGGATATCTGAAAGGGTTGCAAGGGTACTTGCTCCTGACAACCTCACGAACATGCATACAGAAGTGTCCAGGGGGAGCGTAAAAATACGCATCTCTACAGAAAAGATAACCTCGCTGATAGCAACCCTTGATGACCTGCTCATGAACGCAAAGGTTGCGGAAGAGGTACTGGAAGAAACGGAGAAATCCGAGGGGAAATGATCATTCCCATAGATGCCTGTTCCGGTCTATGAGAGCTTTTTGTTCCTCCATCCTTGCGCGCTGGTATATCATGGCTGCCGGATGGTATATTTTCAATATTGTAATGCCTTCGGCCACTTTCGGGGTACCCCATTCAAGTTCCCTGCCCCCGCAGAAAGCTTCCTCTGCGGTGTTACCAAGCAGGATTATGACCTTCGGAGCCAGCATCTTTATCTGGGCCATCATGAACGGGCGACAAGCTGCGATCTCACTTTTCAGAGGCTTGCGGTTATTCGGGGGACGGCATTTAACCGTATTGATGACAGCATAGTCCTCGCCTGAAAGGCCCATGTACACTATCATCTCATCGAGCTTCTTCCCGGCCCTTCCGCTGAAAGGGATGCCGGTCATATCCTCGGTCCTGCCGGGAGCCTCACCTATAAAAAGCACCTTCGGAGTGCGGGAACCTTTCATTATCACAGGGTTTGTGGCGCCTTCGCGAAGGGAGCAGTCCGAACACCGGATGATCTCCTTCTCAAGATCTCCAAAGCCTGCAAGAGCCATTTCCCTCACTATTGCGAAGATATCGGAACCTTCTGCTTTTGCCATGTCTTATCCTCAGCTTATTCCTGACCATTCATCAGATCAGCGCTGCCTGTACATAGATATCCCTTCGTTAAAAGGATAACTCATAAGAAAAATAAGGACATAAGCCCAAAAAAGAGAAGCCCTTAATTATCAAAAGATACATCTGGCAAAAGATACATCTTGCATATCATAACAGGCATTAAGGCAATCTGTGGATAACACTGGATTGCTCCGGATGCTTCCTGCTTATCCATACATCACTTCAGGAACGGAATCAGAATGGAAATAAAAAAGAGAGATAATTGCTGCCCGCATGATGAGGTCAGGAGTGGCGGCTCAACTGGATTGAAGTTCAGGCTGGAATGTGCGATAAAGACCAGCGCTGATGCCACACAGGCAAAAGAAGTAATAGACACGCTCATAGAGGATTCCAACAGCACCATATTCACAAAAGGAGCACCGGAGGGACAGGGAGCAAAGGTTGTGAAATGGAGCGTAGAGGGAGACAGAATAAACCTCACTGTAGAGTCCGGGAGGCACGTGAGGGTACACGACGCGCTCATGCGGCTGAAAAAGCCTCTTGCTGCAAAACTGGGCAAGGATTTTCGCATAGGCATACGCGGTACTGAAGTGAGCTCATTTACCATTGAGATGCCTTCTGAAAAGCCGCTTACGGAGCTGAAGGTACCTTATGTGAGGTCCATTACCTACGATGCAGGGAACCTTCTGCTGGACCTTGATGTAGATGATGCTGCGATGTCAAACCGCGTTCCTGACAGGATACTCTCCCTGATGGAGGAGAAGATAGAGCAGCAGTCCTACGGCGGGAAGGCCGAGCACTGGCATGTGCTCTGGCAGAGCGAGAAGAAGGAGCACAAATTCTCGGAGGACCCCACACAGGCGATGGTCGATGCCGGATGGATCAAAAGAGGTGCCAGCAGGGGCCAGTGGATACATGGGCCGCAGTCCACAAAGATGTTCAGGACCTTTGAAAGGATAGTATTTGAGGAACTGCTGCAACCACTGGAATACAG
>DANZ01000139.1 GCA_002501695.1 Methanolobus sp. UBA474
CTTCTCGTCTTCTGTAAGTCCTGAAAATGCAGCTTCTTCCCATTCCCTGTCTATTCTGACTACTTCCGGGATGAGCTGTTCCCCTGTAGCAGTGAGATGAAGACGCACAGCCCGACGATTATTCTCGTCGGTGATACGCTTGACCAGACCTTTATCCTCAAGGACATTGACCGCCCGGGCTATGCTTCCCTTATCGATCAGCAGTCTTCCGGCAAGCGTGTCCTGTGTAATACCCTGCTCATGTGAAAGTACCATGAGTACGAAAAACTGGCCTTCCGAGAGACCAAATCCTTTCATCCGATTATTTATCCTCACAAAGTGACTGCGATATGTTATAGAGATCAATGCTCCGAGTGGTATCCTGTCCATGCAATGCTCCTTAGTCCTACATAGTTGCCTGCGCAACTGTTGTCAAGACAACAATAATAATAGATGGAGTATTTAAGGATGTTGTTAAAACACCAGCTGTAATTTACAAATTCGTGTAGTATCTGCCGGAATGATATGGCACCGTGCCTCATGAGTAAGATTCCAGGTGAGCTGGCTGCCAAAAAAAGCAGGGGAAAGGGATTTGAATTCCAAAGCTGGAAATGTGAGGAAAGTAACTTTCAAAACCTCGATTTTCCTTTTTCTGTTATAACAGAAAGAAAGGAACCTCTAATATCCTTTTTTGTTAAACCCGAAGTTTATTAAGCGCTGTGAGGATAAGTTTTGAAATAAATTCTTCAGGAATTATCCTCACTTTTTGAACGTGCCTTTTTAACGCGGTTACGGATCTTGACTGCTTCACGATTTCGTTTCATTTTCTCCAATAAATGGGCATAGTTTTCCAGGTACTTCAATGAGTCGGGATGACCCTCACTTTTATTTGCGTCAATTATCGTAATTGCCCGAATGTACAATTCCTTAGCTTTGAGATCTTTACCCAGATTCTGGTAGAGACCGGCCAAACTATTGAGAGTTGAAGCTACATCCGGATGCTCCGGACCTAATACGTTCTCTCTTATCCCTAATGAGCGAATGTAGAGAGGTTCGGCATCAGAGTACTTGCCTTGGACTTTGTAGATGCCGGCCAGGTTATTCATACTTGCAGCTACAGCTGGATGTTCCGGGCCCAATACTTTTTCCGTGATCTCTAATGCACGAATATACAGGGGTTCAACAGCAGCATATTTGCCCTGTGCCTGGTAGAGTCCGGCCAGATCATTGAGACTCGTAGCTACAGATGGATGTTCCGGGCCCAATACGTTCTCTCTGATCTCTAATGAGCGAATATAGAGAAGCTCAGCATCAAAGTATTTTCCCTGGGCCTGACAGAGTACAGCCAGATCATTAAGACTCGTAGCTTCATCCGGATGTTCCGGATACAACGGGCATTCTTTGTTTTCAGCAGTTTCATCACTATGACTTATGAAAACCTCTGAATTTTCTGGCTCATGAGATGTTATCTTTTTTCCCCCAAAAATTGTTTTTTTTAAATGAAATATAGTGATCTTTGAATTCAGTTCGATTTTAACAATACAAAGAAACCAAGACTAGACGCGGTTACTAATTAGTTTGTATAGTCAGGATCGAATGATATAAATCCTTTATCCTGATGTAGTTTGCAGAACAGGTTTGCACAATTGGACAGGATCTATCAGAAAATGTTGACAATAACCCGTACATTCCGGGATTGCCGGAATGTACCTCACCCACGCTCATACTCCACCACTGCCCATGACCCACTCCCACTTTCCCACTCCCTTCCTGGCCACCCATAATACTCCGCGATTCTCCCACAGAACCACTCATACTTCATTATTTCCCACTTGACCGTTCATACTCCGGTTTTCCCGCCTGAATGCTCATACTCCACTTATTATGTGTTACTGCAGGGATCAAGGGCAAAGGCCATGTTTGGGGGGTTGAGGGGATTGGCCCTGCCCTTTTCCGTTTGCAGTTAACTTTCGTTTTTCCGTTTTTTACTGCCGAAAATTTTCCGGCTGAGTGTTACATACCACCTATATTCAATTGGTCATTGCAGTTTCCTGCACAGGTATTGCACCTGCAAGACCTACTTGCCTACAATAATATATAAATATTTCTATACTTAATAATCTAATGATTCTCATCATTATGATAACTCGCATTTGCAAAGTAGTTATACCAGATGAAGGAAGAAATAACTGTTTTCGACAGACATCACCTTTGTCCCAAGCTGTGTTCACAGTAAGCAGAATTCATGAAATATGAAAATGCAGAGGGTCTTGGAATGGTCAGCTGTCCACAAAACAGATATCAGAATAAACCCACAACCTTAACCGTCAATATGAAACTGGATGAAAGGACTTACGGGTCACAGCTGGCAACTATAGAGAAAGAACTTCTCTTCAGCCGGGACAATACAGGCTTTGTCAGGTTCGACGGCAATAGCAGACGCACATTCTATCTCGATCCATCTCCTTTTTTAAGATCGGGAAAAAACGAGGTATTCTACCTGACAGGCGGCCAGACACCCCCAAAGAATGGTCTTGTAAAGGTTCATGTGTCTGATTCCGAGATCATCCGCAGGGGAGGTAAAGGCGGGTTCTCTAACATGACCATAAAATTCGTCTCTGAGTGGGAGACTATCGATCCCAACTCTATCGCAAATACCAGAAGCCTGATGGATTTTGAAGAGGTCATTGATTACCTTAAAATGCCCTATGTGGGAGATAAGGGCGTGCTTGATTGCATCGGTATGGGCAGTGCCCTCTATATTTCATCTGCTCCCCCCTGTACCAGGCAGGTTGGAGGCATCAATGCTGCAGTGCTCGGGAAACAGAAAAGCTGGAACGGGTATATAGGTTCAATGAATACCGTGATCCCTTCAGACTTCAGGAAAGTATCCTCTGATTATTACTACAAGCTTTCAGATCAGGACAGGGCAGTTGAACCGGGACATAAAAGAGAGGTTAGTGTGTCATACCTGAATCCGGAAATGACCCCGATGCAGCTGCCTGTAATATTGGATATAGAGAGCGTCAAAAGCAGAAGCAAGATCAATGAATACTGCAAAGAGGACTATTCCCTGCTGAATGCGCATCTTATCGATTCCCTGCTCATGAGCCCGTCCATACCCGGGAACTTGGATCCCTATATTACCGAGAAGACATATGAACTTAAGAACGACCTGATAGACATGGGAGGACTACCTTATAACCAGGATCTGGGCTCCTCCATCTCTCTGATGAGCCTCGCCTATGCAAGGCTGCAGCACAAGATGGAATGTTCAAAGGATGATGTTAAGGAAGTCTTTGATTTCTGGGTGGACATGACCCACAATACCCACAGGGAACTGTCCACTCCGGTATCACTTACCGAACTGTACAATCTCAGGAGGGACGAGAAGACCCTTTATACGGACTTGTGCACTGCCTTTGGCACAGATGTCGATGTGCCTGTAGAAGAAGCAAAAAAGGCCACAGCTTTAAAAGAGTCGCAGTTCGAGGCTTCACTTGAAAAGCTCAACCTGAAAGGTTATGTGCTCCTGGTAGGCAATTACCGGACTATCCGTATATTATGCAAGGTATAAACAGTAAAACAGATTTAACAACTGTTGGGGGCTGTGGGGAGCCCGCGAACAGGGGAACTGAAATTGAGAGGTATTGGGGAATATTCCGGATCCGTCAGGAGAGAGGCGCCTTAAAGCGTGGTGGTTTCCAGGTGCCTCATTTTACTTTTTACTTAGTTCTACAACTAGCTGAATAACTATAAAAACTTACTTTCTAGGCGGAAGGCGCTTTCCTTGAGAGATAATGAACTGTTATTTTACGCTGGTTTCTTTCCTTAATGTCTTGTTACATATATTCGCATAGCACTAATTCTGCTCTTTCCATAGTCGTGGACTTATTTATATGATTAGGGACATCTCTTAATCTCTGCTATGATCGACAGAATCTACATTTCCTATACTGAGACAGACGAGCCTCTTGCACAGGAACTTGCGCAGACACTGTGGGCTGTGAATCTTGAGAGCTCTTCTTCCATGTA
>DANZ01000155.1 GCA_002501695.1 Methanolobus sp. UBA474
TGCTGACGCTCCAAAATCATCCCTCTAGGTCCGTTAAACGGAACTGTTTTGTCTCTCTCTTCACATCAAAGAAGTCCCTTGCAGCCTTCCCCACTTTTTCGCGGTTCTCCTGTGTCGTGTACACTCCCATCTTCCAGTTATCTCTGTGAGCCTGTTCCAGTGTTGCCACAACATGGGATACCTCATCCAGGCGCAGCATTCTTCCGTTGATCTTGACAAGGGCTTTCATCTCAACTATATCAGGGTCCCGGGGTATATCGATGAGAACTTCCTTACTGTCGATGCCCACCATGTCGGCAATCTCTCCCTCGATGCGCCTTACATTTTTGCGCTGCTTGAGCACGCTTTCTCCCACTTCATCAAAACCGACATACATGGCTCTCTTGTATAATTTCCTGCCGTCCAGCCTTGCTGCAAGTTCTCCGGCATAGCCGTTATTCCTGCGCATCATCTCAAAGATCCTTGCATCGTCCATTGTCCTCAGTTCAAAGGGGTCAAGTATCTCCTCCTGGATAAGGTCTTCAACAGCCCTGATGAACATGGTCTCAGCTATCCTGGATACATGATGATAATACACCGAAGGATGCATCAGGAACCTGGAAACAAGCAGTGACTCGGCAGCCTTGACACCGCCTGCGGCGACGACCAGTTTGCTCTCGTAGAACTGCATCTCGTTTATCAGTCTCGCGTGATCCACAAGCCCGAAGGCCACGCCCGTGTAATGTGAATCCCTTACAAGGTAATCCATCTTATCGACATCTATCTCGCTGTTGAGGATCTTGCCGAAATCTGTCTGCCCCTTAATGTGCTTCTCTACTTTTGTAGGATTGATGCCGTGTTCGTCCAGTATTTCAGCAATTTCTCCCTTTTTCAGTATCTCCCTGATATCTTCATGCCCCTGGCGTGTATAATGCTTTACCAGTCCTTCGGTCACATGTGAGAACGGGCCGTGCCCGAGGTCATGAAGCAGGGCAGCAACTCTCAGTTCTACTTTTTCATCATCTGTGACAGTGTCTATCCTTGCAGTCAGCATGCCTGCAAGATGCATTACTCCAAGGGAGTGTTCAAAACGGGTGTGGTTAGCTCCCGGATATACCAGGTTTGAAAGCCCCAGCTGGCTTATTCTCCTGAGGCGCTGCATGGGGGAGGAATCTATCAGGGCCATGGTGAGGGCATCGATCTCTATATATCCATGGATAGGGTCACGGATGACTTTCATATATTTTAAATATATTTCATGGTATAAATGCTATCTTAATCGCTATCTTCATTATTCCGATAAGCGCAGAGGGAAATTGATATGCTGGTACTATCAGGCGGGACAGGAACCCCTAAATTGTTGAACGGCCTCCGTAAAGTGATGCCGGAAGAGGACATTACGGTAATAGTGAATACTGCAGAGGACCTGTGGGTTTCCGGTAATCTGGTGACGCCGGACATAGACACGGTGCTTTACACGTTCTCTGAAAGGATCGACGCGGATAAATGGTGGGGAGTGGCAGGAGACACTTTCCGCACTTACGATCTTATGAGGTCACTGGGACACCGGGAAAGGATGATGCTGGGAGACCTTGATCGAGCGACTCATATCATCCGTACGGAATATCTCCGGGAAGGTTGTTCGCTGACCGATTCCATAAGGAGGCTGTCGGCTTCCCTGGGAATAAAGGCCAGGGTGCTTCCCATGTCGGATAATCCCGTCTCCACCATGATAGTCACTCCAAAAGGAAAGATGCATTTCCAGGATTTCTGGATAACTGATCATGGGGAGCCTGAAGTGCTGGATGTGTTCCAGGAAGGGATAGATCAGGCATCTGTTTCTCCTGCTGTCCTTGAGGCCCTGGAAGCTGAGGACCAGGTGCTGATAGGTCCCAGTAATCCGATCACAAGTATCGGCCCGATAATAAGATTACCGGGGATGGTCGACATTCTCAGGGGAAAGAAGGTGATCGCAGTCAGTCCTATAATAGGGAATGAGCCTGTGAGCGGCCCTGCCGGGAAACTGATGCGCGCAAAAGGATTACCCGTATCCTCTCCGGGTGTGGCCGCCTGTTACGGTGAATTCCTGGATGCACTGATAATAGACGAGCGCGACCCGGTGGATGAAACCATGTTCGAGGACCTAGGGTGTAAAGTGGTGCGCGCCGATACTCTCATGAAGACCCGGGAAATAAGCATGGACCTATCCCGCCTGGTGATAGGGCAATTTCTTGTATGAATTGATTATCAGGCACATGTCCATGTTTTCTGACGATGTGCCTTCTGGATGACTGTAGTTGTATGTAAATACATTTTTATTATTATAATATTATACTGCTAGCAGTATATTCAAAATAATATTTAACATGTCTACAAGGTGAAATTGTGGGTGATGAATGGAAAATCGACCTTAAGGTCCCTGATATAGGAACAATGATCACGCTTTTTGCAACTGCGGTATGTTCAGTTATCCTGAGCGCTGCAGAGATCGCTTACACAATGATGTGGATAACTTCAGCTTACGAGAGGAACGGCAAGGACTTTTTCATCGATCTTCTGAATGCAAAGGCCCTTACATGGACAGCGGAGTACATAGTGGTTGCAGGTTCCCTCTTGCTCATATCTTCTATCTTCTTCCTGCTCTCCATGTTGTTCTCACTGTACGGACTGAACACGCTTGCTAAAACAGAAGATCAAAAAGTACACAGATATGTTACTTTCGGACTATTCTCCCTTGGAATTGTTTTACTTTTCCTGGCGCTGATA
>DANZ01000109.1 GCA_002501695.1 Methanolobus sp. UBA474
CCCACGGTCAGCAGGATAGACATTTTGCGCCATTCCTCAGGAGATCCCAGGTTGTAGATACAGGATACGCTGGATACGACGATCACATCGCGGCGCTCAAGCAGTGACCTTGTGGCCGACAGGCGCAGCCTGTCTATCTCCTCATTGATGGAAGCGTCCTTTTCGATATAAGTGTCCGTTGTAGGAAGATAGGCCTCCGGCTGGTAATAATCATAATAACTTACGAAGTACTCCACTGCGTTGTCCGGGAAGAACTCACGGAACTCGGAGTAGAGCTGTGCGGCGAGGGTCTTGTTATGTGCTATTACAAGCGTAGGCATCTGCACATTCTGGATGATGTTCGCCACAGTGAATGTCTTACCGGATCCCGTGACACCCAGCAATGTCTGATGTTTCATGTTTTTACCAATACCCTCGGTCAGCCGGGCTATAGCTTCAGGCTGGTCACCTTTTGGCTCGTAGTCGGATACAAGTTTGAACTGGCGCATTAACTGTAATATTGGACTGAACCTGTATAAACATGTTCACAACGGAAGAGCATATTCATTCCATCTTCCCGCAGCACTGAAAACAGCCCAACATGATCACAGGCTCACCACTGAGACAGCCTATGACATGAATGATCAAAGCAGGATCAAAGTAAGGAGAGCAGGAAGGTCAGCAGGAAATATGCCCCCATCAGCACCAGAGCAAGCAATATCAGTACCTTTACGCTTCCGGGGTCTGAGCCAATGATAATGGGGATCGGGCCAAGCATTATGATCCCACCGCCTCTGACCTTTGTTTTTGAGGCGCCGCCATTGCTAAACATAGAGCCGATGCTCCCTACCAGGATCAACACGAAGCCCAGGAAAATAATGGATATTCCTGCATATATGAGCAAGGACATTATCGGACTCTCCTGAACACGAACAGGTACACAAGCGCAAGTACAACGCCTGCCCACAGCATCGCAGAGGTGATCCCGGGCGAGGAGCCAAATGCTATCGGGATCGGGCCGACCAGAATAAGGCCGCCGAACTCACCACTGGTCCCGCCGGCAGAGAGCAGCATGCCCAGGAACACAAGTATAAAACCGATGAATACCAGGATAATGCCTGTTTTGAGGGCATTTTGAGAAAAGCTCATAGTTCAGGATATGTCACGGTCTGATTTAACCATATTCCAGGGAATTCCTGTGAAACTGTGGCATACCTGCCTGAACCTGGACCGGCACACGCGGACTGTCGGCCTCATCGCCAACATACCTGTACTCGCGCTGGGTCCTGTTACCACGCCTCTCAAGCAGGGTCTTTTGGTACATCCTTGAAAGGTATGTAGAGACTGTGCTCTGTTTTATACTGCCGTATATCCTCTCGTATTGATGCTGGACATCCTGCGAGGAGAACCAGACACGCGGGTACTCATATTTCAGAAAGAGCTCGAGCCTTTCGTTGATCGTGAGAGAGGAATCATTCATCCTTTCCTGTAAGCTCGCGGTACGCCCACGCGTCCGAACAGTGCTCGTGCCCGGCCCCTGTTGTCCGGAAGGCATTACATCTGGAACAGCCGGCTGGATCGGTGGGCAGTGGAGTGACTGTTGGGGGTTGATAGTGGATATAGGCTGAGCCGGCTGTCCATAGTACTGATACGGGGCCACCGCAGGAGGTTGATAATATTGATACTGCTGCTGATATGGAGATTGTTGCTGTTGATACTGCTGTTGTTGATATTGCTGATACTGCGCCTGTTGCTGGGGCTGTTGCGAGTGAACAGGCTGCTGCATAGCCTGCTGCTGTTGCGGGAACGGCTGTGACATTAAAGGCTGCTGAACAAAATTAGGAGCCGGACCGGTTATTATCGGACCCGGTACAGCGTTGGAATTGACAGAAGTAGAATTAACAGTTTTATGTGAGTAAGCAGACGAAGGTTCGGCGTACTTTGGGTTCTCGTCCTCAATTGAGTCAATGAATGCAAGGAGGCACCGTTTCCAGTGCTTCCCGCCAAACTCGACATTTGTGCTCTCAATGCCATCTTCGTCGATGATCTCAAGCCGAACCTTCATCTTTTTGCCTCTTTTTGCAGATCCATTCATCCCCTCAGACATATGGATTCGCAAACCATTTATCCCCTCAGACAATGGTTGCTCGTTTAATCTTGATCTGTTATTGCGTTAACACATCCGGAACACTTTGTTGCGTTGTGCCTTGCAATTACTTAAATGGGAGTAATAATATATAAATCTTTTCTTTTATTTCAGTGCTCATATGTTTTAAGCAGAATTTAAGGCTTATAAAGTCCTCTTTTATATTTTAGAGAGATTAATACAGCCAAATCATCCTGTGAACAATTTAATAACTGCAAGTCATGCTAGATAAATATTTGTTTTTACTTCTATTGAAGCATTAATATCTCAGTTTAAGAAGCAAATACAGCATTAAAGCTCTTGTTTCTACAATAAAGCCCCATTACCCCTTAAAATAGGTATAAAACAGAGAATATGTATAAAAACAGTGTTTTATGTGAAAGGCCAAACTACATTATAATGAGAAAGGACCATCGCATATTATCAGCATCAGGAGCTTTTTACGTATGAATATTGTTTAGATCATAGTTTAGTTTATATTAGATGGTGCGTATAGTATGCCCCTATGTCTAACAGTAGTGCCGAATCACCGGCTGACACTAAGGATCCAAAACTGGCTGCTCATTCTCAACCAGATGAGGTTAATAAAAGGGATGTGGAGTCATTACTGCAAGAGATCGAGATACTGAAGGTCAATAATGAGAACATGCGTGCAAAACTCCTTGAGGCAAGCATGATGGCTAACAGTTACCTGGATGAGTCAGGTAAACTCAAAAAACAGATCGAGCAGTTGACAAGGCCACCCCTGTTCATTGCAAGTGTCATGGAGATCGATAAAGACATGGCACTCATAAGGCAGCACGGGAACAACCAGGAAGTCGTGACAAAGGTCCCCGTACATTTCCAGGGAGAATTACAGGCAGGAATGAGAGTATGCGTGAATGCCGCATTCTCCATCGTATCTATAATAAGCAGGGCTGCTGATGTGCGCGCACAGGTAATGGAGCTGATCACATCACCCGGCATAGACTATGATATGATAGGCGGGCTTGATGATGTACTTAAAGAGGTCATTGAATCCGTAGAGTTGCCCCTGCTGGAGCCTGAGCTCTTTGAGCGTATAGGTATCGAGCCACCCACCGGCGTACTGCTCTACGGGGCTCCGGGTACAGGAAAAACACTTATCGCAAAGGCAGTGGCATCCCGTGCGCAGGCAACCTTCATACGCATGTCGGGTTCAGACCTAATCCAGAAGTTCGTAGGAGAGGGTGCGCGGCTTGTCAAGGACGTGTTCCAGATGGCCCGCGATAAAGCACCAACCATCCTGTTCATAGACGAGATAGATGCAGTGGGCGGTATGCGTACACACGACGGCACGACAGGCTCGGCAGAGGTAAACAGGACCATGCTGCAGTTGCTTGCCGAGATGGACGGTTTTGATGCAACAAACAATGTGAAGATCATTGCCGCAACCAACCGTATAGACCTGCTCGATCCGGCACTACTGCGTCCTGGACGCTTTGACCGTGTGATAGAGGTCCCGCTACCCGATGAACAGGGACGCATAGAGATCCTGAAGATACACACCCGCAAGATGAAACTTGCTGCTGACGTGGACTTTGAGAAGATGGCAAAAATGACCGCCAGCCTTAGCGGCGCCGACATCAAGGTGATCACAAAGGAGGCCGGCATGTTCGTACTCAGAAGGCGCGGCACTGAGATAACCATGAAGGATCTGACCGATGCCTATGACAAGGTGGTCTCGGAAGAAGAGAATAATATCCCTCACGGTATGTTTGCCTGAAACAAACATACCCTCACCTTATTTTAACGAAAGGTTAATATTCTATAAACTACTTTCAGAGATGCTGTTAGGCCAAAGGTAACAGAAACAACTTGCTCCGATAGTGTAGCACGGCCAATCATGCAGGACTCTCACTCCTGCGACTCGGGTTCGAATCCCGATCGGAGCACCATTCCTTTTTTGAAATCCTGTTGATTCACTAATAATAAGTCCTATTTCCATTAAAGAGGGCTTAATAGATGCTTTTTGCTCAGGGTCCACCTATTCCTCAGTAAGGAGCATCTGTTACAATATGACATTCTATTTTGGACGTATCATTTTCTTAAGTGTTATGATTAAAAAGCTGTGAATTAATAGTTGTGCATCTATATAGTAAGCCATAACACGAAAAGTATTAAAAGTGTTACTTGCATTGAACTCCGTGATAATCATGTGTGAAAAATGTTCAAATGAAGATACGACGATCCACCAGATTCCCTCTTTCGAGGAAGCTGCAAAGTTTCACGGCCATGTTTGCCCGGGACTTACCATCGGTTACATCGCCGCAAAAGCAGCCATCGAGAAGCTTGATGCTGAAAGGGATATTGACGAGGAGCTTGTCACGATAGTCGAGAACGATGCCTGTGGAGTAGATGCCGTGCAGGTGCTTACAGGATGCACCATCGGCAAAGGCAACCTCATCTTCCGGGACCACGGAAAACAGGTATTCACCTTCATCTGCAGGGACAGCCGTAAAGCTGTAAGGGTCGCGCTTAAGGCAAGCTTCAACATCGATGCCATAGACCCGGAAGTAAGCAAGCTGCGTCCCAAAGTGATGTCAGGCACAGCTACTGAAGAAGAAACAAAGGATTTCAGGAAGCGCATGGACGGAATATCCCATACTATGAGGCACACCCCTGTTGAAAAAATGTTTGATGTAAGATACGTTGATGCTGAGATCCCGCAGAAGGCCAGGATATTTAACTCCCGGAAGTGTGCAAAATGCGGAGAGATGATGGCAGAATCCCGCGCCAGGGTACAGAACGGAGAATTTGTCTGCATCCCGTGTTTTGAAGGATACACCAGAGGCTGGTAAGGTGAAGGGAACAGGAACATAGTTCCTGTTTTAATTCATCGTTATATTATTTTGTACAGCCCGGTACAACCAGAACAAGGGGAAGATCACCCCGTCCCGGTTAAAAAAGCAATACTCCGGCTTTTTACTCTACATTCACAGCGACAAGGGAAAGACCAAGCTTCTTCTCCAGTTCCTGGATTTTCTGAAGGTCTTCTTTTGTGAGTTCTGCATTCCTTATGCTGATCCCTGAAAATGCAAGTAAGGTAATGCCCATTTCTGTTTCAAGTTCGTTGATGGCTTTTATGTACTCTTCCTTAAGTGCGGAAAATCCCCATAGCATATTTTCAATCTCCTGTATGTTAGCTGATTACTGCAGTAACTACATAAACTAACTAATGTTATTTATTGATTATGAACGTGTACTTCTAAGAACCTGTATTATGATTATGTAATACTAATTTGAGTAAAAATGCAATATATAGATATAAAAATACTGGTGGTAATTTTAAATTTCAGGCCCGTACACCCCCCAGTACGGGCACAAATATCAGGGACAGGTTGGACATTCTTCAACTGCCCAATCCATCCACTGGGCTGA
>DANZ01000129.1 GCA_002501695.1 Methanolobus sp. UBA474
ATCTTGAGAGCTCTTCTTCCATGTACAGTAAGGTCCTGCACGTTTCCCTGGGACAGCGCATATGTTACGGCATCAGTCACTCAGATTGCATGATAATTGTGCTTACCAGGGAAGGCGCACTGTCACCCCGCGTTAACCAGGAGATAGGCCTGACAGTGGCAGGTGGCAGCAACCTGATAATCGTTCTTGCAGAGAAAGGCGTTGAGCTCCCGGTCCTGGTAGAGCATCTAACGCCCATCGTGTTCACGCAGGACACCTTTACCGATGCCCTCGGATATCTTATATATACTTTGAGAAACCTTACTAAGTTCGAATGGCTCAGGATAAAGTGCCCTCATTGCAATGAAGAGATGACCCAGTACATGACGCCGCAGGAAGAAGTAGACAGGTCCCTTCTGGCAGGAACCAGGCTGAACACCATTTGTAACTACTGTGAAAGCAAGCTCTTTCTTGATCCCAGGACATTCAAGCCTGTTTTGTGATCCCGGTCGTATTGAAGCCTGCATAGCGATAAGTATTATTAAGTAGAAATTATACGACGTCTGATATTTGTGATGGGAATAACATGGCCGAAGATTCGATAGACGAACTGCTCAGATGGATAGTAAGTATCGACCGTCGTGTGATATTGATGGATTATCTGAAAGAACATACTATGGCAAAAGCATCGGATATTGCTCACGGGACAAGCCGGTCTACGCAGAATATCAGTCGTGCTCTTAAAGAGTTCGAGGACATGGGACTGATAGAGTGCCTGACCCCGGAAAAAACAACATGGAAAAGATATATCCTTACAGCTAAAGGTAAGCAGCTGATGCAAAACTGGGAGGTTAACACCTCCGGCCTCTTTTAAATTCTCAGGCTTCCGTAGCAAGGTTCTTGTAGCCGTTCACAAGACTGACATTAGCCTTTATGACTGACTGCTTGAACTTTGCAAGCTCGGAGCTGAGCCCGTCGAGAAATTCCACACTATCCTGGCTGGTTATGCTCATGCCATCCGGCACTACCTTGCCAGCAGGTATTGTGACCTTGCGCACAGTTGCATTATGAAGGACGAGTGCATCCTCGCCTATGATGCAGTCGAATACTACAGATCCAAAACCCACAAAGCAACCTTCGCCCAGTATACAGGGGCCGTGGACTATGCACCCGTGTGCAAGAGATGTGTTGCTGTTTATCACCACATCGGAATTGGCAAGTGAGTGAATGATGACATTGTCCTGTACATTGCAGTTATCACCAATAACAATAGATGAGCCAGGTTCATCCGCCCTGATGATCGCGTTGTGGGCCACAAATACATTATTCCCAACAGTGACATTTCCTACTATGATAGCGGTTTGCGAAACCCATGCTTTTTCACTTATCTGTGGGCTCTGGTTCTGGGGATTTGGGTATAGCATTTATTTCACCTTCTTTTAGCTTACGTTATCATCAAGACACGAGGAACCTAATTGCACGAGCCTCCTTAAAGAGCTCATTTTTCATACATTTAGATTCAACGTGAGTTTAATATGAGAATTTATGACAATTTATTTAAACCTGTTGATTCGAACATGTTTTTTAGGTATTATGAGCTGCAAAAACAATTCATATATAAACTGCATAGTCAAGTCTCATGGGGTTGGCCGGAGACCCAGAGAAATGTTTATTGCAGGTAACGCCAAAAACTAGAACCAACTCAGGATATAAGTGTTATAACATGTATACAAAGCGTAGCCGCCACCTGTCAGTAATATCTTATGCGCTTATGAAAAAAGATGCTCATATGCCTTCATTCGAAGAGCCCGTAAGCATTGAACAGCACCTTCACGACAAGATGTTAGCTGGTGACTATGAGATCGCTACCTTTGGCGCCGGAAGTTTCTGGAGAGTGGAAGCCATATTCCGCCAGGTTACAGGTGTTATAGGCACAGCTGTAGGATATATCGGAGGCAAGGTGGATTATCCCACATATGAACAGGTCAGTACAGGCAAAACAGGCCATGTTGAAGCTGTACAGGTGATCTTCGATCCGGATATAGTTCCTTATGAGAAACTGCTGGAACTCTTCTGGGAACTGCATAATCCAACTGTTCCTGAGGAAAATAGCAAGAACCTTTCCAGCCAGTACAAGTCTATGATATTCTATCATAATGAAAAGCAGCGCAAAATAGCTGCTGATTCAAAAAAACAGCAACAAGATGCCGGGCACTTCAAAAGGGACATACTCACTGAAATAGTACCGGTGACCCGTTTCTACAGGGCTAAGGAATATCATCAGCAGTATTATGAAAAAACGGATTCAGGCGGACATTTCATAAAGTAGGTTGCTTTATCTGTTTTCTATCGATAGGATTTCCTATATCGTTTTTTAAGACAGAGTGATATTCTTTCGTGGTAACGGAGGTTATATATGTATAATATTATATAATAAGATGCATTGTATGCGCATTTTTTGCTATGATACAGCCAGATACACTCCCCGGATAAGATCATGAAGGATGAAGCCAGGCCACAACAACATTTTGTTCAAGAATCGCATGAGTTTAAGGGTCTCCTGAAGGCTTCAGAGGAGTTAATACCGTTCCTTCAAAAAAGCCATGAGAGTAAATTGCACAGGAAAGCTATATTTTTAGATGGATTACTCAGGTCAATATCCGATCCTATATTCTATAAGGATATATCAGGCAACTATATAGAATGCAATGATGCCTTCTCCGAATTCATGGGCCGGCCAAGAGAGGAAATAATCGGGAGAACGGATCATGACCTGTTTGAAAAAGAAGTAGCCGATATATTCCGTATGAGTGAACGCAAAATAATGGAAGAGGATCGCCCCCGTAAAAATGAAGAGCAAGTAGTTTATCCGGATGGCAGGCATATCTTCCTTGAGACACTGAGAACACCCTTAAGGACGCCCGACGGTAAACTCCTGGGAATAATGGGTATAAGTCGTGATATTACAAACAGGAAATGTGCAGAAGATATTTTACATGATCTGAAGAACGAATTCTTTCAGATAATCAATGGAAGCCTGCTCCCCATATTTGTGATAGATAAAGACCATACGGTTGTATACTGGAACAAGGCATGTGAAAAGATATCCGGAATTACCGCAGCTGAAATGATAGGTACTACAGAAAGCTGGAGAGCTTTCTATCCCCGGAAAGTACCTCTTCTTGCAGACCTGATAGCAGATGGCCAAATCGGGCTTATAGAAGATCACTATGGTGATAAGGGCCTGAGATCGTCATCAATAGAAGGTGGATATGAGGCCCGGGATTATTTTCCTCAAATTGATAAATGGATGCTATTCAATGCTGTACCTCTCAGGAACAAAAGCGGGGACGTTATCGGGGCCATAGAGACCCTGCAGGATATCACTGATAGCAGAAAAATGGAGGAAGAACTTGCAAAGAAGCACGAACAGCTTCTTTCTATTCTTGAGGCTATTGATGAACCTGTCTATGTGTGTGATCCCGGTACTTATGAGTTACTATTTGCGAACTCCCCAATAAAACTAGCAAAAAAGGCTTTGCAGGAAAGCGAGGAAAGATTTGAGGCGATCAGCACTTTTGCACAGGATGCGATCATAGCAATAGATAATGAGGGCACTATCACTTTCTGGAATAAGGCTGCAGAGAGGATATTTGGTTATTCGCGTGAAGAATCCCTGTCACAGGATGTTCATTCATTGCTGGCTCCACAGGATTATCATGAAAAATGTGATCCTGCATTTTCACTATTCAAGGAGACGGGAAAAGGTTCGGTGGTGGGAAAGACCCTTGAGATGAGAGCTAAAAAGAAAGACGGAACCGAGTTTGCCATGGAACTGTCACTTTCAGCGGTCATATTGAAAAATAAATGGACCGCTGTTGCGGTGATCCGTGATATCACCGAACGAAAGAGGATCGAAGATACGCTGTTGCAGGCCAAGATAGCAGCAGAAAATGCAAACCGTACAAAGAGCGAATTTCTTGCGAATATGAGCCACGAATTAAGAACCCCGCTTAATTCAATTATAGGGTTTTCGGATGTCCTGCTTGAAGGATGCTTCGGGGAACTGAACACTAAGCAATACAGATATCTGGGCAACATCTCAAACAGTGGAAGGCATCTCCTTGGCATTATCAATGATATCCTGGATATTTCAAAGGTAGAGTCCGGAAAATCAAAACTGGAACTTGAGGAAATATCTGTCCACAGTGCGCTGGAAGAAATGATATCTTTTATGCAGCCGCTTGCTGCAGAGAAAGAAATAGTCTTAAAACTGGAAATGGCCCAGGGACCTGATAAGCTGCTGGCTGATAAGCCGAAGCTCAAACAGGTACTTTACAACCTTATAGGCAATGCGATAAAGTTCACGGATATAGGTGGCTACGTCACGATCAAAGCAAGAGCAGAAGGAAATATGGTGTCCATATCAGTGACAGATACAGGGATCGGCATTGAAGCGCAAGATATGGAAAAGCTGTTCAGGCCCTTTACCCAGCTTGATTCTTCTACCTGCAAGAGGTATGAAGGTACGGGTCTTGGGCTTGCCCTTGCAAAGGAACTGATCGAAGCGCATGATGGCAGCATATGGGTGGAAAGCCAACCCGGCAAGGGCAGCACTTTTACATTCACGCTTCCTCTGCACAGACCTCTGTGCCGGAATGATCGTTAGAACTGATCTTGATATGATGTGATAAAGAGTACAGAAAACACTATCATCTGTACTCATCACAGTACTTTTTCAGCCTATATTATTAGGGTGAGAACAACATTGAATTATCCCGTATTTGCATCGGTGAGTTTTCGACCCAGTTGAACGGTTTGCACAATGCAGAAGAGCCTGTACGGCGCGAAAACACACTGACCTTATTAAAAGAGCTCAGTCCCTCTTTTATCTTTGTATCACATCTCGAACCGAGTAACTATCCCATGGACCTTGTCCGACGGGATATTATAGAACTGGACAAAAGACGGCGATAGTTTTTTGATGAGAGAGAATATTTTCCATACGGGATTACTGGTAATTATATCCTCTACTCCGTAGAATATTGTTTTTTCATATATCCCTGCATCCTTTATTATTGCGGCCACATCGATGACTTCCATGTAACCTGTATTGATCTCGAATACGCGCATTCCTTTTGCAAGTTTTTCCTTGAATGAACTGGTTACTCCAAAGGGATCTTCCCGTATGACAATAGTAACGATGATATTATCTTCATAGATGATACCATCCTCGAACATTGTATGAGCGATGTACTGGGGAATAAAACTGACATCCCTTGCAAAGAAGAGGGCAGTACCACTGATCCTGTTTGCATGGACATATGAGTGGTCATATATCTTCAGGAAGTCATCGAGTTTAACAGGCCTCAGAGATTGGTAAAGTTTCTTCTGGCCTGCAGTATATATCATTATCATGCTGAATGCAAGGAATGCAATAATGAGAGACCAGTATCCGCCGTGTGGGATCTTGTAACTGTTGGAAACAAAAAATATAAAGGCTACCACTGTTACGAATACGGACAGGATGGACTTGAATATCTGTTCCCTTAAATAGAATATCAGTATCATCATTATACCTGTGATCACCATGCTTCCTGTAACCGTCAGTCCGTATGCTGCAGCAAGCCTGCTGGATTCCTTGAACTCATATATGGCAAACAACACTGCAATCAGAAGGAGCCAGTTTACAACGCTTATATATATCTGTGATTTCAGCACGTTTGAAGTGTAATCTATTTTCAGCATGGGGGATATCCTGGTCACTATTCCCTGGTAGACCACCGAGAACATGCCGCTGATCATTGCCTGTGAAGCTATGACGGTTGCTACGATGCTCAGAAGCAAAAACGGGATGTATAGCAGATGTGCCTGCTGGTTTATCATTTCGAACAGTATGTTTGTCGAATCTGGATGCCTGAGGAGAAAAGCTCCCTGTCCGAAATAGTTCATGACCAACGCAACAAAGACCAATCTCCATGCCTTCAGGATCGGCTCTCTTCCGAGATGGCCCATGTCTGCGTACAAAGCCTCACCACCCGTTGCACACAGGATGACCTCCGACAACACAAAGAACCCTGCAAGACCGTTGTTCCAGAGGAACTCGATCGCGTGGTATGGATTCAACGCTGTGATAACTGATGGTGTATGAAGTATTGAAGTAATCCCTGAAAGAGCAAGGGAGGTGAACCATATTATCATTACCGGACCAAAGACCCAGGCAATCTTTTCAGTTCCTTTCTTCTGGATAGAGAAAAGACCTACAGCAATTATCCCGGCCATTAACATAAGAAGTTCCTGTGAGGTATTAGTAAATCCGGGAATGATGCGTATTCCTTCGACAGCACTCAGTATGCTTATAGCAGGGGTGATCACGCCGTCACCAACAAGAAAGGAGATACCGATATAGGTTAATATGGTTATGAACGTGACCTTCCTGCCTGATCTCAGTAAGGGGACCAGCTGTTCCCTTAGAACGATCGATCCACCTTCACCTTTCTTTCCGAGGCTCATGGCAAGCCAGGCATACTCTATTGTCACAAGCGTGACCAGTGTCCATACAATTAAGGACAGGACACCTATCACATTAAGATAAGTAGGCTCTGTAAGCAGAAATATGACTGTAAGCGTATATATAGGACTGGTGCCGATGTCACCAAAAACAAGCCCCATTGAATTGACTATTCCCCGGATATCGCTTCTGCTATACAAAATAGCCAACCTCAAATTAATCCTGCTTTGACATATATTGCAGGAAGCGAAGAACTCATAACATTTATCTCCTTAATAAATCTTACGTATGATGCACACTTGCCAGCTGTCTTTGCATATCTAACAGAGGTATAAACTCTAAACAGTAGATGATGTTGATGATACAAAAAGTAGGCGCATGTTTATTCCAGAAGCAGTGTGCTTACGTAAATGACTACTGGCAATGAGGATCCGGACGGCCCTTCTTGCCGGGAAGTTGTCCATTATGTAAATTGCGTTCACTCAGAGATATGCGTTCTTTTATGAAAACTGCAGGAAGGCAACCGGCCTGTTGCCATTCCCTTGTCTTCACAGGTATTTTTGACCCGCATTCCACTTATTCAGTAAAGACAACCTTCACTTCATTGACATCCCAGAGGGATTCTATCTTTTCCATTATGTCTTCCCTTATGGCTGCGGCGAACTGATGGTTGGATGGCAGGTCCAGCAGTATTCTGACAGATCCTTCCTTTACATCTACTTTTGTCACCAGCTCGGTCCTGACTATGTCAAGCCCTGCCATGGGATTCATTACATGCTTCAGCCGGCTCCTGACCACAGCCTCGGTAGTGGGCTCCTTAGCGCTCACAAGTCCGTGCTTTTCTTCGTAATCACGTATTGCAGACCTGAGGCCTTCAACGGCAAGCACCGAGCAATGAGCTTTTACCGGAGGGAGGCCTCCAAGCTCTTCAGTGGCCTCTTTCCAGCTGATCTTTTTTGCCTCCTCTATGGTCTTGCCCTTGGCGAGTTCAGTGATGATGGAGGCTGTGGCTATATTGGAAGCGCATCCGTACGATTCGAATTTCACATCATCTATGATCTTTGTTTCCGGGTTGACCTGCAGGTAGACTGCAACCATATCTCCACAGGCAGGACTGCCTTCCAGACCCTTGCCGTCAGGATTCTCCATTTTTCCTACATTCCTCGGATTTTTAAAATGTTCAAGGACCTTTTCACTGTATGGGAATTTCATTCTATCACCTCTGTGTGCTCTCACACTAAGTTCAGTTAGACTTCTTTTCGTAAAGGGGGCTGATAACCCTAAGCTGCGCCACTATCTCTTTTACGGCATCGATTATGCCGTCCACGTCATCCATCGTGTTATACCTGCCAAAGCTAAAACGCAGGGAGCCGTGTGCTCTTTCATGATTCCCGCCTATTCCCATGATCACATGGCTTGCCTCCAGAGACCGGCTGAAGCATGCAGAGCCTGTGCTCACTGCAAATCCCCTCATGTCCAGGTGAAGTGTCATTGACTCGCCTTCAACATAATGGAAAGTTATGTTCGCGTTCTGCGGTATACGCTGATGCCTGCTGCCGTTGAGTGTCACATGAGGCACCTCTTCTTCGGCTCTCTTTATTGTATGGTCCCTCAGTGATGCAAGGAACTTATTTTCCTCAGGCGTTACAAGTTCCACTGCCTTTGCAAACCCGACTGCACCCGGGATGTTCTCAAGCCCTGCACGGCGGTTGGATTCCTGGAAGCCCCCATCCATCCATTTGGTTATTGGCGTGCCTTCCCGAATATACAATGCGCCGACGCCCCTTGGGCCGTGGATGGTATGTGCTGACATCGTTATAAGGTCAACAGGTATCTTACTGACATCTATCGGCACTCTGGTAAAGCTGTGCGTGGCATCCGTGTGCAGCAGCACATCCTTTTCCTTGCATATCTCTGCAATTGCCTTGAGGTCCTGGAGGGTTCCGATCTCCTGGTTTGCATGCTGTATGGAAACAAGGGTAGTGTTCTCGTTAATAGCACTCTCCAGCTCCTCCAGGTTGAGCACGCCTTCGGGATCCACACTGATGTAATCAGCCTTGTACCCCTGCTTTTCCAGAGCCCGGGCGGTATTGAGCACAGGGAAATCCTCTATCTTGGAGACAACTATATGGTTGCCCTTCTTTTTCGCAAGAGCAGAGGCAACACCTTTTATTGCCATGTTGCTTGATTCGGTTTCACCTGAATTGAGCACGATCTCTTCCGGAGATGCCCCCAGCGATGCAGCAATTGTTGCACGTGCACTCTCAAGTCCTTCCTTAGCTTCGATACCCATAGAGTACCCAAATTCGGAAGTAGCTACAGCATATGTATCGAAGTAGTAGGGCTTCATAGCATCCAGCACCCTTTCATCAAGACGGGTACTGGCAGCATTATCAAGATAAACGGTCTTATCCAACATTTAACCTCCAACAACTGAATTTTAATACATCGATCTAAATGAAGAGCGTGATACTGGCATCCTTTGCTTCATGGATATAAGTACCGACTGCTCCGTAATCATCAATCCATTCCCTGTGAAGCTCTTCTGGCTTTATTCCCATTATTTCCATTGTCATTTCACAGGCTATGATCCTGCCGCCAAGTTCTTTGTAATCCTCCATGAGTTTCTGAAGCGGCGCAACATTGGCTTTTTTCATTCTTTTACCGACCATCCATTTTCCCAGTCCGAGCATGTGCATCTTTGAAAGAGGCCCTTTGTCCAGACCTCCCTCCTTAAGCCGCTGCAGCCCCCAGAAAGTGAAATACAGGGTTGCCTCCATTCCCATGGACAAGGCCCCGTTCCCGATGATAAGGGCGCTGTATATCTTATCCAGGTCCCCGCTGTGGACCACGATTACTGCCTTTCCTGACATCTTTGGCGCCGCCTATCTTTTTATCCTGATCTTCCATTCGTTACCCGTGTCTTCAATATCAACAACCTCAAGCCCCATGGCCTCGCAGGCCATCGGTATCTCTTTTTTTGAAGCAGGATGTGTCCCCATGACCACGACCTCATCCCCAGGCGATGCTTTCCTCAGTGCTTTACGACATTCCACGAGAGGGACAGGACATGTCTGACCCCTTACATCGATTTCCACTTTTGCCATATGACTACCCCGTTGAAACGGATGCAACAGCATGTTAACGCTGTTAACTGATCTATACTATCTGCAATAATATAGTTTTAACCCTCAACAGATATCAATACTGATACCACTAAATACCTTATATCTATCATTATATTCTTTGCACTATTTAACAGTGCAGCACTATTCATTACTCCGAAAACATAATATGGCAGGTATCATTAAAGATCCTGTATCAGTCCATTTTGGATCCATCAGTCCTGCCCCGGGCTTTTTTCAGCGAATACTGCCCACTCCTGTCGGGCCCGAACTGGTATATTATTACATTTCCATGCTTCAGGAGCACAAATGCCCCAGTGTTGGGGTATCCGCAGTACCCTGGCGCAGAGAACAGAGACAGGAGCCGGTTATCAAACCACCATCTGTAGCCTTCTATGATTGAGCTGTGGCCTCTAACCATCAAGGACAGGCCATTCAGCTGCATAAAATCTGAGAACACATCATTTCCAAAGCACTTCGGTCCCATCCCTCTGTCAGATGGTGTAATGCCCTTTACTTTGGAAGGATCGTTCCACATAAATTCAAAAGCATTTTCTTTGCTGATATCACCAATATTGATCGCTCCGGGAATACCTCCATGCACGCAGAACACATCATTGTTGACAACGGCAGCTATCGGCATCTCACTGAATGCTGCCTGTGCAAGTGACAGCAACTCGTCATCAAAATCGAGCTCCCGGTAGAAACCATATCTAAGGTTCATTTCCCTGCTCTCATGGTTGCCCCTTAAGAGGATCACATTCTCCGGTATTCCCATCTTCCATTCCAGGAGACGGCATAGAACACTTACGGAATCAGAGCCGCGGTCCACATAGTCTCCCAGGAAGACAATAGCATCACAGCTAAAATTTTCATTCATTGCAAGCAAAAAATCAAGGGCCTGTATATTGCCATGGACATCCCCCACTATCATAATCTGTGTGCCGCTCACGCGAACAACAGCTTTCTCCTTACTGAATATGTCAATGGATCCAGTGAGGAGGTCATGTAGCATCTTCCGGAGATGAAACATGGAAAAGCACCTATTCTTTCAGTATCTTCCTTATCAGGAGCAGGCCGATCATATTGATGGCCACTATCAGGACACTGCCAGCGATATAACGTGGGTTGCGGAAGAATATATCACTTTTGGAAGCAGCCTGCTGCAGATTGAAATCAATATACCCGCTGCCTGTCAGATATATTTCTTCCTCCATCGCTGACATGGAAGCATCCTCAGATGTGAACCGGACAATGTAATTATGATCGGTCTCAATACCTGTGAGCAGGGTGTTGCCAGACAAAGTTCTCTTGAATAGAGTGTTTCCATCCTTAAGGAGTTCCAGATCTCCTTTAGTGGGTATCGATATTTTCAGGACCGTATGCTCTCTGAGCGGTATTGCTTCTCCGTCGGCAAGTCTTAGTTCGTCCGGCAGATAAAGTATATCAAGGATCGTAGGTGCAATGTCTTCCTGCCCGTAACTGCCTGAAATAATAGCATCTTCAATGTCTTTTGTTGCTATTACCAAAGGCACCTTTTGCGCTTCATTGCTCTTTGCATACTTAGCTGCCTGGTGACCTCCACGGGAATCCGGGCTCGGGAAAGCCATGCCATGGTCAGCAGTAAAGATAAACGCAATGTTATTCTCTTTGCATTTCATGTACAGGTCCATACAGGCAGCATCAATGCCATCGATGGTCGCAATATAGCCCGTATCTTTTTTGTAATGACCCGCAGAGTCGATAGCACCGACATTAATAGTAAGCAGATAACGCTGTCCGGGATATTTAGCCTGCATGTGATCAATTACCTCCAGGGCTGTCTCAATGGCCCAGTTATCATATATGTCATACTGTTGCTGGGACCCTTCTGGGAATTGCTTGAGCCGGTCATTCAGTGCAGGTATGCTCTCCTGCATGAGAGCAGCCACTTCCAGTGGTATTTGTTTATGCTCTGCTGTGCGTATGTTCGTCCTGACAAGCATCTCAGGCTGATTGACAGAATTGGCGGCATCGGCAATGACAACATCCTGCTTAGAGCACAAGGTGGCAAAATCGCCTTTATGCATGATCGCAAAAGTGTAATAGCCATATTCGTGAGCAACATCATAGATAGTTGTACCTGAGCCTTCTATTACATCGGACAGGGCTTTTGAGTAGCCGGTGACAAGGACCGAGTGGCCTGCTTCCGTATAGGTATGGGGGGCCCGCACATCAAGCACCCTGCAGCTCTGGCCTAAAATAATTGAAATATTATTGCCCTGCGATTTCGGAAGTACCTGTCCATCCAGGGCGTAAGGCGTGAGCTCAGGATAGATATACGGGGAACCCAGGCCATCCACTATCAATATCACTGCCCCGTTCGGTGTGTTTACGGGGTTTACTTCCAGCACTTCTGTTGCTTCAGCTGGCTGGAGAGCAAAAACCAGTAAAAAGAGAATCATCAGAAATCTTATCTGTGCGAACAGTGACGTTTTTTGTATTCTATGCATGTCTTCAGTGAGGTGTAATCGCTATAATAAAGTTTCTATTTAAAAGTCATTTTTATGAAAAGATTAATTATGAACTCCCGGTAGTCAAGAGGGAATGAATATTATTTCTAACTCTCACTTTTTAATCTATCCTTAATAAGCAGCGAGGATAAGAGCATAATAGCACAGATGGCAAATATAGCTTCAAATCCGAGAATGCCGAGAAAAACACCGGCAAATAATGGTGTGATCCCCATTCCTGCGTAGATGCAGGTGGTAAAAATGCCCATTGCAAGCCCCCTCTGTATTTTCATATTGGAAACTGCCAGGGGCAAGCCTACCATACCTGTGCCTGAACCTGCGCCAATCAGTGCAAAGCCTGGCAAAGGGTATACTATACTTAACAAGGCGCCAACAGCGGCTACTATTATTCCTGTCCGGATGAGCCGCTCATAGTGCAGCTCCATTCTGCCTGCAGCCAGATTTGCTATCATCGCACTGAGATACATTGCTGCAATGGACAGCCCAAGTGCTGTCTTACTGAGAGTTTCCTGGCTGTAGTCCGGGTAAAAAGCTGTCAGCACTCCGCTTATGCCAAACAGCAGAAATGAGATGATCCATATGCGGGAGTATGTTGGATTTGTGAAGTGACCGGTAACTGTGCGCACGCCGGGCACATAATCAGGTACTTTAATTCTCACTTTCTTGTTTACTTTATAGCCTCGGTTTCCCTGCTTTATGATAAATAAACCAGCTATCAAAAGTGAGGCTGCCATTAAAGTGAAGATGAAGATCCCGCCTTTCAAATACCAGTGCGCAATATAGCCTGCCAGCGCGACCCCGAGTGCGAGACCCGCATTCAGGAGAAAGTTGAACTCGCCGATATACCGGCCCCTCTCCTTATATTCCGATAGTATCGAATAGGCTGCCGGGATGAACGCGCCGCAGGCAATCCCCTCTGCCACCCTTGCAGCCACAAGAACGTAGAGGTTTCCGCTGACAAGGAGCACTATACCGGAAATCAGCGTTAGCAGGATTGCCATTATGATGAGCTTCAGGCCTTCATACCTGTC
>DANZ01000107.1 GCA_002501695.1 Methanolobus sp. UBA474
TGAACGAGAACGGGTTTTTTGTGATGGGCAAAACCGAAACACTCCTTGGGCCTTCAAAAGACCGTTTCAAGCCTTTCAACGCAAAGGAAAGGATATACTGCAAATGAAAAAGGTCCGGTGCCAGGCCCGGGAAACCAAGAACGTATACCGAGGGATACAAATGATAGGCAGGATGGATGAACTGACTGAACTGCAGGCCAGTGCGTTAAAGGAGATCGTCAATATAGGTGTGGGCAATGCTGTTACATCCCTTTCAAAGATGATAGGCAAAAAGATCAGCATAGAAGTTCCTGAATTAAAGGTGGAGAAAATAGAAAAAGTACCGGAGAGTGCAGGCGGCGCTGATACGGTAGTCTCGGGCGTTATTATGTATGTGGAAGGGGACATCAACGGATACATAATGATGCTGCTCTCCAGAAGCACCGCTGAAGCAATATGCACGATCATTACCGGGGAAAACTCCCCCGATATCCTGAACTGCATGAACCAGTCCCTGATAGAGGAAGTGGGGCATATCCTGGCAGGTTCCTATGTAAGCTCACTCTCCGAATTCCTGGGAATGAACCTGAAGATCTCACCCCCCATGCAGACCTATGATATGCTGGGGGCTATTATGGATCACATACTCATAGAAATGAGCAGGAACGTAGAGTACACTCTTCTTTTTGACACCTTCTTCACAATAGAAGGCAACCGGATGGAAGGTATCCTGCTTACGCTGTTTGACTCGGGATCAATGCAGGGGATACTTGCCAGAATTGAAGCCATGGTTTGACCGGAGGTAGAATATGGGAATTATACTTGACCAATTTTATTATGATGCTTTCAATGAGATAGGAAACATAGGTATGGGAAACGCTACCACAGCTCTTTCTCAGCTGGTTGGCAAAACGATCAAAGTAAGCGCCTCTGAGCTTACCTCTCTGGACCCTGATCGTATCTCAGGTCATAATGAGCATAAAAAAGTAGGAGCGCTCGTCAAGGTCATAGGCGACCTTAACGGAGGGTTCATACTTATGCTTGACGACAGGCATTCGGAAGTGCTGTCAAAGATCCTGCTTGCACGTACAGAATACGAGAATGACAGTTACATGAAAAAGTCGGTGATCATTGAAGTGGCAAATATACTGGCAGGAACCTACTGTACTGCTCTTTCAAAGTTCCTGGACCTTGCAGTGATACCTTCACTTCCCGTTCTGGCAGAAGGCAACGCGGAAGACATGTTAAACAAATGCGGGAGATACCTGAATGGAAAAGTGGAACACATCATGGGATTGAACGCCCTGTTCGAGATAGAAGCCGAGGATGAGTACCATAGCCTGAGCGGTGACATGTACATGCTTATGGACACGGTCTCGATGAGAACCATCCTTGACAGGATAAGCAAGATGCGTACCTGAATATCATGATAATCGTAGGAATGGCAGACAGCGCTGTAGCAAAGAAGCCTGTTAAGATAACGACCCTTGGGCTTGGCTCGTGCGTAGGTGTCGCCATGTACGATAAGAGCAGCTGTATCGGAGGAATGGTGCATGTGATGCTCCCAAGCATAGAAAATGCAAGGTCCAAGGATAACCCTGCCAAATTTGCCGATACGGGTATACCCTATCTCCTGGAATGCATGATCCGGGAGGGCGCTGCAAAAAGTGCCATCAAAGCTAAAATTGCAGGGGGAGCGAGAATGTTCTCCTTCAGTTCGAATGCCCAGCTCAACATCGGGGAGAGAAATGTAACTGCAACCAAAGAATCTCTGAAGAAGCTGAGGATCCCGCTGATCGCAGAAGATACAGGTGAGAATTATGGGCGCACGATAATCCTGGACACTGAGAATGGCGAACTCATTGTGAAAAGTGCGCTTAAAGAGCAAAAAATATATTAATTATTAAATATAAATATCACTCAGAGAGACCTGGTGAGGAATTATGGTGGCTGCAAAATGTTAACCCCGGATATCACATTGATATATATCGTATTCATCTCGATTTCACTTTCCGCAGGAATTGCATCTGTTTACTTCTGGGTCAGGGTCTATTACGAGACAAAGAAAGGATCTACCGCATGGTTACTGCTTGCACTTACAGCCGTATTCCTCATAACCACATCCATATTCCCCTCTGTGGCTGTCAGTGTCCCCGACCCGACAGTTTCCGAAACGATCCTTATCTATCTTGGATTCTGGAGCGCTGTCTATACCAGCATTTTCGCTGCAGCGGGCTTTATGATGTTCACTGCTTTCAGGACGATCCCCCGGGAAAAGCTCGGAGATTTCCTCCTTGAGGGCATGACATTCCAAAAGAACCCGATAATGAAGTCTGCATGCGCCAAGAAATGCTCCCTTTGCGGGAAGTATGAGAATGCGGATTGTCCGGGATGTATTGCCAAAAACAAACATGCAGACAACAAATGCCCCATATATGGGTGTGTTGTCGAAAAGGGTATGACGTCATGCATGGATTGCGATATAATGAATATATGCAACATGTATGAAGAGGAAATCGGGAAATGCCCCGTGAATGAAAGGTCCGGAGCTGTTGCAGAGTTCGGATCGACAGCAAACCTGTTTGAGCGTTCCACTTTGCTTGAATATGCACCGCACATGAGATATGAGGATGCTGTGATCGAGATATGCCTCAGGCTATATGGGGAGATGGTAAACACAGTGCTTGTATCCACCCAGCCAAGGACATCCCTTTACAGGGAAAAGCTGGGCGACCTCATCGATGTCGGAGCCATCAAGTTCATAGAGATATCTTCCTCTGGAAAAACGGTGTCAGAAAATGATGGGATCATCAAGCTGCCTGTAACCGAACTGGATAAGTTCTTCGATCTTACAAGCAAGCTGCCAAAAGATTGTGCCATCATATTTGAGCCTCTCACACACCTGATAGTCAGCGAGGGAGAAACGAAAACCTATGAGTTCGTGTCAAAGATGGCGGAGAGGTTCAATGCCAGCGAGCTGATACTTATAGGCCTTCTTAATAAGCCTGCACATGATGAGAGAGTTGTTTCCAGGTTCGAAGGGCTTTTCCTCAACCTTGCAGACATCATACAGACCAGGATACGTATCTTAAAAGGCGGCAGGGAGGAGTATGTTCGTTTTTACATGGGAGAGAAGTTCTACATGGATCACAGCGAAACAGAAGAAAAGATAGTAGTAAAGCTGGGATAAGCAAGGGAGGCAGATATGGATACGTTGAACAATTTTGAGACCGATGCGCTGAAAGAGATCGGAAGTATAGGTATGGGAAATGCAACTACCTCTCTCTCAAAACTAGTGAACCGCAGTGTAAGGCTTAACCTTTCGGATGCAGGCATGCTGCAGCAGGAAAAAGTTGCCATGCTGATCCCGGAGTCCATCACAATGGCAGGCGTTATGCTGAAGCTGGATGGGGACCTCATGGGTGTAGCCCTGCTTCTTTTTGAGTTCAACAATGCCGTGCTCCTGAGCAACCTCATGATCGGTGATCCTGGGCATTCCAATGACCCGGAAATGCACGAATCTGCACTGGCCGAGATGGGTAATATCCTTACAGGCTCCTATACAGGTGCCATTACATCGTTCCTTGATATCGAAGTGCGTCATTACGCTCCGGAGATAACCATCGGGACCATAATGAAGATCCTCAAAAGAGCTTCCTCGCTTATAGCGAATGAGCCTGATGAGCTATTGAATATCGAAACAATGTTCATGGTGCATGAGGCAGGCGATGGGAAAGGGCTCAATACCATTTATGGGGATATGTTCCTTTTACTTGACCCGGCATCTCTGGGTAAGCTCAGGGAATCTATCGGAAGAATGCTTGCCTGAGTGAACATCCAGACAACTGACAACATACACCGGACAACTGATCCTGCATGAAAAATCTATGGACACAACATCTTAAAAAGGCAGCTCCTCTAAAAGGTGAGCGAGGGGCCTCTTTTGTGAATACGCTGCACTCTCTGGCCAAATATGGCGGAAAAGGTATGAGCGGTCATTGTCACAGGATAGATGGTTCACAGCGCAGTAAGAGCAAGGCTTCATACACAGACGATCGTTCTATCACTGCGCGGGTATCCTGCGGTGAATCACCTTCTGACCGGGCTTTAGGCAGAAATGCATGCACAGAGCTATGCAGATGGACTGCGAAGAGCCAGTCGGGACATGAGAGGGGTGTCGATGCTCCTGAAGAAGACCATGTCCAGCTCCTTACATCAGAAAACGGGCAGCTGACCCTGAGATATAATGTCACAGGAGAAGAGGTATTTGAGATAGAAGTAGGTTCGCCGGAAGAAGCTGAGAATGTGATATATGAAGATAATATGACAACTGCCCGGTTATATCCGGATATATTGGATCTCCAGTGGTCAAAAAAATAACTTCATTTTAATATAATTTATATAATTCAATGGCAAAGAATAAAAACTATTAGTGCAATTAATATATAAATATAGTATATTTAGATAGAATGGTGCGAGACTAAGAAGGAGAACCATAGCCATGATGGACATTGCAATATATTCACTTGTTGATGATATGGTCAGCAAAGCAGGAACTGAAGGTGTTGTAGAATATTGGCTCCGGGTAGGAGAAAGTTATGCAGAAAGGATGGGAAAGGAAGCGTATGTAGGCTGGCCCGCTTTTAACGTAGCAATGAAGGAAGGAAGGACGTCCCTTACTGTAGAAGGAGAAGTTAACGTACTGACCGACCTTGCCATTATTGACAGGGACGGGGATGTTATAGGATATGTCTATGCACTGAAGACCTGCCCAATGGCACCGACAATGAGAAGGTACATTTCCAGGATAGGCCCGATCCCGGACTCTGATACGGACGTTGCCGATAGTTACAACAACCGCATAAGGGATTCTGCTGTTTCCAATTATTGCATCACTCACCAGAGGTTCAGAGAGATCGCAGCAAACAATATCACAGTTGCAAAACAGGGCCTTGAATGCCTGCAGCTTGCAAACAAAGGCATGTCGGGAGATGTGAAGATGGTGCCTGAGAACCTTGCGAGGATAAATGTGGACGAGCGCCATATCAAAAGCATCCTTCGCAGTGCATCCTGCGTATTTGCCCTTATAGTGAGAGGAAAGAGCGCCGGCGAAGAAATAATAGATTGATGGTGATAATATGGCAGAGAATATTGAATCCAATCCTTTTGTTGATGTTTCCGTCTTCCTGTTCTTTGAGGATATCTCAGACAAGCAGGGCGTGGAAGGCTTCACGAACTATATGGTCGGCCAGGCCGAATCCCTTGCCAAGTCCGTACCGGAGGAAGAATATGAGACATGGGACGATTTTGCAAAAGCCGTCGCCAGCGGGGAATCTGTATTCTCATCATTTGAGAGTATAGAGCAGATAAGCAAATACGGTTTTGTCACCAATATCTGCCCTTTCTCCAAAGCGATCAGGGAATACATCAAGCGCATAGGCAATTTCAATCCTGTGCACATGGAAGCCACAGACTATTACAACCATACGATACAGCCGTCAGCAGCCCACAGTGCATGCATGATGCATCAGACATACAGGAAAGAGGTTGCAAAAAGGATAAAGATCGGCGGCAAGCCCCTTCAGTATGCCCAGATAGGCGCCAAAGCATACACCGGCGAGATCGCGCTCCCCCCTGAATCATGGAAAAAGGTATTGCTTGAAAAAGCAGGCATTTCCGAAACCCAGGGATTCATGGAGATGAGGGAGAACAGCTGCCTTTACCTCCTGTACGTAGAAGAGCGAATCCCTCGTTAACTTTTTTTAGGACTGGCTTTAAGTAGTAAAGAGTACCTGAAGCCACTCCCCAACAATGAACCCACTTATAGTTTTTATAATTGCACTGGTATTCATTCTCATCCTCACAGCACGACTGAGGATACATCCCTTCCTGAGCCTGATCGCCGGCTCTGTTCTGGCGGGGATCCTGGCTGGTGAGACCGAAGGAACTATGGAGGCGATCACTACAGGCATGGGCAGGGTCTTCGCCCAGTTCGCCATTGTGATAACCGCAGGCAGTATCATTGGCACCATACTTCACAAAACAGGCGGTACTGCGCTTATAGCAGAGGATATAATCGATCTGTCAAAAAAGCCATTGTTCTCGCTCAACATGCTGGGTTTTGTATTCGCAGTACCTCTCATGTGCTGCATACTTGCGTATGTGATATTCATCCCGGTTGCCAGGGAAATAAGCACCAGGATGGGGTCACCGCGGGGAGTTGCTGCAACAGCTCTCGGACTTGGAACGCTGGCATCCTTCAGTCTGGTGTATCCTTCTCCTGTGGTCTATCCGGCCATGGTCGAGCTGGGAATAGTACGTACGGAGGTACTGCTTACGGGATTTGCCATCGCCTTTGCTGTTTCAGTTGTCGGCTACCTGTATGCAGCCAGGTTCTGCAGACTCGGGGAAAGCAAGGGAAGCAGCGACCATAAAAAGATGGATGCAGCCAAAGAGGAGGAACAGGAGAGCATTAAGCATCCACCCGGCAGGATAGCATCATATGCACCTCTTGTTGTCCCGATAATACTCATTCTTGCAGGTATTTTTATAGCAATCCCTCCTCTCGGTTTCATAGGCACTCCCAATGTTGCCCTGCTGACCGGCGCCACACTTTCCATAATGCTCCCGACCAGAGGAATTGCCTCTGTGCATGTAAGGGCATGGATCGAGAAAGGCATCCGGAGGGGCGGGGTTGTGCTTCTGGATATGTGCGGCGGAGGAGCTCTGGGGGCGACACTTGCTCTGACAGGAGCCGGACAGGCTATCGGGAACCTCCTGCTTGATGCCAGTATACCGGTCCTGTTTATCCCATTCCTTATTGCGGCGGCGATCCAGAGTGTACAGGGTTCGAGGGTTGTAACAATGCTTGTCACCCTGGAGCTGGTACTGCCAGTGATACCTCAACTGGGGCTTCCTGCTGAGATAGTGCTTTTTTCAATGGCCTCGGGAACACTGCTTATATCTCATTTCAATGATCCCTTTTTCTGGATATTCGGAGACCTTGCGGAAATGGAGACAACCGAGATACTGAGAACCTACACTGCAGGAGGAATAGTAATGGGAGCCAGCAGCCTGATCATGACAGCGATGGCCTGTTTTTTGTTCTACTGATACTTTTTGCCGGACAAAGCTCGTATCGTTATAAAAGCGGGATCAAATTTATTTGAAGCAGCCATCTGCTTTAAATAATATAGAGTAAGTTAGAATAGATGGGGTATCAATGGGACCAATAACTATTTTCATTCTAGCTTTGATTTTCATTCTGATCCTTACTGCACGTCTCAGGGTGCATCCTTTTCTGAGCCTGATCGCCGGCTCTATGCTGGTGGGGATCCTGGCTGGCGAGACCGAAGGAACCATGGAGGCGATCACTGCAGGCATGAGCAGTATCTTCGCGGAATATGCTATTGTCGTTACTGGCGGAAGCATCATAGGAGTGATACTGCAAAAAAGCGGGGCGACCTCGATCATTGCAGACGATATCATAAGGATATTCAAAAAACCGGTAATGGCGCTCTTCCTGCTGGGATTCATGTTCGCAGTGCCTATGATGTGCCTGATACTGGCATTCATAATCTTCATTCCGGTAGCCAAGGATCTGAGTGAAAAGCTCAGCCTGAAGAAAGGCGTTACAGAAAGTGCCCTCGCACTGGGAACAATGGTTTCCTTCGGCCTGATCTACCCTTCACCCGGCATTTACGCTTTTATCAGGGACATGGGTCCCACTACTGAGATAAGCGCATTCAGAGTATTGATAACAGGATTATTCATTGCTGTGCCCGTCTCACTGGCTGGGTATCTTTACATAATGAAAATATATGATATGAGGGCAAAGGAGGATTACTTCCGCTATGCAGCTCCTGCAAAGGACCCTGCTGTCGTAAGTCTCCTTCCCACCAGGGTAGCTTGTTATGCACCCATCGTCATTCCGGTAATACTTATCCTTATTCGCATCACTACACATTCACCCGTATTCTATTTCATTGGTAATCCGGGCATGGCACTGATGTCCGGAGCAGTGATCGCAATGGTATTACCAACCCGGAAGTTCGGCTCTGCCGATATAAGGGCATGGGTGGAGAAAGGCATCAGAAGGAGTGGACTTGTGATGCTGGACATATGCGGGGGCGGAGCCCTTGGAGCAACCCTCGCAATGGCAGGTGTCGGCGAAGCAATTGGGGACATGCTGCTTGTTTCCAGTGTCCCCCCACTGCTTATCCCATTCCTGATAGGAGCGGCTATCCAGACTGTGCAGGGTTCACGCATGGTGACATTGTTCGTTGCATCGGCACTGGTCGTGCCTATCATGCCACAACTTGGACTGCCTGCAGAGATTGTGCTGTTCTCGATGGCTTCGGGCACCTTCCTTATATCGCACTTCAATGACCCCTTTTTCTGGGTATTGGGGGACTTTGCTGATATGGAAACTCCCGAGATACTGAAAACATATACAATAGGAGGCATAATAATGGGAATCACCAGCATGGCGATAACCAGCATCATCTACTTCGCATTCTACTGAGAATATAGATCTTAAAACCTTTTTTAAAAAAAATAAGGGATATCTTTCCCCTGGTTTTTCAATGCAGAAAAGGCCCGATCATCTTCTGCCGTGTGCAGCCCTGTACTTGTCCTTGAAAGCAAGATACTGTTGTGCAAGCTCTTCTGCCCTCTGCTCGCTCAGGACCTGCCTGGAAGCCGGGAACATCTGCCTCTCTTCTTCCTCTACGTGATGCTTCACGTTCTCCTTCAGGACTTTGAGCTTGGAGGTCCACATCTCATCTTTCTCACTCATTGTATCCAGTTCGGATAAAAGGACCTTTGCAACATGATGCTCCTGGTAGCCCTCCATAGTTATGTCATGGGTCTTGTTCTCACTTCTCAGTACAGGATAAAGGAGCTCTTCCTCACCGTTGAGATGTGTGTCCAGTTCATCCTTGATCTGCAGGAAAGTATCTCTTGAGCCATTCCTTATCGCTTCATCGAATAAGCTGAGCACCTTGTCATGTTCGTCTTTGAGTAGCTGGTAGATAGGCATATGGGTAGTAGGCACAGATGAAACCACGGTGGTGCCTTCTCTTCTTATACCACTTTCAGGAGCTACACCGACAGTAGTGTCAGCGCCTATGATCTCCCCCTGACGTGCTGCAGCCAGTGTTTCTTCTGCACCCATGGTTACCGGCTCACGCTTCTCGCTCCGTTTCCAGGTCTCCTCATATTCATTACCGGACATGACTACCGGTTCTTCAAGGGACCCTGTCCTTGTCTCCTCGAGGGTACCTCTTCTCAGCGATGGCTGCTCATAGCCATAGTAATCATAGATCGTTGTTACGTATGCACGGTGAGCTTCGTCCGTGGTGCCTGGCCATTTATCCTTATCAAATCCCGGAGCATTCTCAAGCTTCTGTTTGTCAACATTAAGAATGAAATTGTGCGACCCCGGATCCTTCTGCATTGCCTGCCAAGGCACTCCGAAGTATTTGTCCCCCATGCCTAAGAAACCTCCGAATGACAGCACGACGTAAGCAACAGACCCGTCCTCCAGATCGATCATTATATCCTTTATCTTTCCAAGGTCTTCACCCTTTTCGTTTACAACCTTATCCTTCTCAATAGTAGTAGCAGATAATACTTCTGGCACAGCCACGTATAACACTCCCATTTAGTTTCGTTATGAGGCAGTTCATTTTGCCTCATATACGTAATATGTTGCCCTAGTTTATTTAAGAATTGTGAAACCTTGGACAGGGAGATTGTTTCCAAGGGTTCTTTCCTTTTTCAGGCGCAGTGAACCAGGCAACTATGCTGTCATCCGAACCTGCCCAAAATATACAAAAGATAGGTATTAAACATACTAAATATAAATTCAATTTCATTTTAACTATTTTTGCAGGATTTTTTTATTTAAGTACTTTTTTATATTAGCAGCTACCCAGAGGATTATGGGGGTAATTACTTCCAAACCAAGGGGAGGTGAAATATGTGAAAAGCAATGTTGCAGCTGTACAGGAAGCTTTAAAGGGTATTGATTATCCAAAAGAAAAGAAAGAAGTAATCGAATTTGCCAAAGATCATAAAGCTTCCAAGAATGTCATGGCCGACCTGGAAAATATTTCAGACCGGAAATATAATACTGCAGCGGATCTCAGCAAAGAGTTCTCAGGAAAGTAAGTGAAAGAGAACTTAAAATACATAATGCCGGCCGATTAACGGCCGGCATATAAAAATGTGTTAATCTTTTCAAAAAAGGCCACCGAAAAAATATATAGGATATAGGATTTTATTCTATCCTGTTCTGGCTCTTGAAATCCAGATATTTTTGTGCAACTTCCCGGGATTCGCTTTCACTCATCTCGCGTTGTGCATCAGGGAACATCTGCTTCTCTTCCTCTTTTACATGATGCCTGACTGTTTCTTTCAACACTTTCATCTTAGGTACCCACATGTCGCTTCTCTCGTCCATGACCTCAAGTTCCGAAAGCAGCACCTTGGCCAGATGATGTTCCTGATAGCCTTCCATAGCGATATCATGAGTCCTGTTCCTGTCCTTCAATACCGGATACAGCACTTCCTCCTCCCCGCTCATATGAGAGTAAAGTTCATCCTTTATTTGCATGAAAGTATCCTTTGAGCGGTTGTTGATGGCTTCATCGAACATATTCAGGACCCTGTCATGTTCACCTGTCAATATGGAATATATATCGGTCTGCACTTCGCCAGCCCTTACTTCACGGGTCCTCACACGGGAAGCCTCTGCTCCGGCCGCTGTAGCGCATTGTGCCTGATCACTGGCCTTTATTTCCTCTTCGGTCGTTCTTCTCCAGGGTGCCTTCAAAGTCCTGCCGCCGGGCTCTTCAAGGTCCGGGTTTCCAAATTCCGTGAGTGTCCTTCCCCTTTCAGTAACGCCTCCAAGGCCCTCAATAGTGGTACCGGCCGGTTCCTCAAGTGACCTGTCCCTCGTTCCCAGGGCCTCTCCATATATCCGCTCGCTGTACGGGCATTTATATCCGTAGTAATCATAGACATTCATCACGTAATCCTGGTAGGACTCGCCAGCCTCGGTTCCGGGCCAATGGTCTTTATCAAATCCCGGAGCATTCTCAAGCCTTTCTTTATCGACATTAAGGATGAAAGCGTGTTCATCGGGTTTCTTCCTCATAGCCTCAAGAGGAACACCAAATAACTTATTCCCCAGGCCCAGGAAACCCCCAAATGACAGCACGACATAAGCAACAGATCCTGTTTGCATGTCTATCATTACATCTTTTATATCCCCAAGGTTTTCACCCTTTTCGTTTACAATTTTGTCTCCTTCCATAGCACTAGTTGACAACATCTTTGGCACAGCCACAGTTATCACTCCCCTTCAATTTTCAATATGAGGCAATGTATTGCCTACCCCAAGTAATATGGGACTGGTGTTTATTTAAGTATTGCGAAATATGAGAACTGAAGGAAGGAAATCATTTACATGAAAAGTCGCCTTTTTTATTTTTTAAATACATTGGTAGTTACTGGTTAAGACGATTTTAGTAAAAAACTGCTTTAGAGTATTTATAAGTACCATCAAAAGAAATAGTGCACTAAGAGTGACCCTTTTAAAGAAAGAGAGGAGAGGAACGCATAATACCTAGGATCATCTGCAGTATTTCAAAGCTCTTTTCAGACAGGTTTCTTACATATTTCGTATATAATGATACATGATACGTCAGGGGTCTCGGATGGATAAGGAACATCTTAACAAAGAAAGGGAAGAGATACTTTACCAGATCAATGAAACGCTGGACACACCTCTCATATTCCTGTCCATACTATGGCTTGTTCTTATTATAATTGACCTGATATATGGGCTTCCGCCTTTTTTACAAACCCTGAACAGTGTCATATGGGCAATATTCATAATTGATTTTATCATAGAGCTGTACATTGCACCCCGGAAAAGAGCTTACCTGAGAAACAACTGGCTATCCGGAATATCACTGCTTCTGCCTCCGTTGCGCATCCTGAAACTGTTCAGGGCATCCAGGATAATAAAAGTAGTGCGGGTCGGTCAGTCATTTAATCTTGCCCGGCTGATCTCATCATTCAACAGGAGCCTGAAGGTAGTCAGGAACACTATGAAAAGAAGAGGGATGGGATATGTGATGGCCCTTACAACACTTATAACTCTGCTTGGTGCGGCGGGAATGTATAGCTTTGAGTATCCCCACTTTGATTCTTACGGTGATGCCCTGTGGTGGACCAGTATGATCATGACCACGATAGGCAGCCAGTATTGGCCAGTAACCAGTGAAGGTAGGATATTGACATTCTTACTGGCCCTTTACGCATTTGCCATCTTCGGATACATAACTGCGGCACTTGCAAGCATCCTTGTGGGAAAGGACAAGGAAGCGCAATCAAATGAGATAGAGGGATTGAACAGAGAGGTGCAGTATCTCTCAGACAGGATTGACGATCTTTTGGAAAAAGAGAAGTAGTGATATTATTTAATTCACCGGGTATCAAGTGAACGAAGGTAAAACGATCAGGGTTCAACGAACTCCACCCATTCACTCCCACGGCAATCGGGAAAGATCTCTCCCTGATGGAATTTCCTTGTTTCTCCTGTTTCAAAACATGAATAGTATGCAGGCTTTGGCACTACTGTGCCACTTTGATGGTGTTTGGGATGTTCGGGTACCTCCAGGGGTATTGTAGTCAGGCCTGGCTGTCGCTTGTCTTCATCTAATTTGTAGATGCTCAGGTCTCCGTCCCTTTCCAGATATACCTTCTCAAGTTCTCCAAGGTGCCTGATACCCTGTTTTCTAAGCATCAGCAGAAGTTCGTCTATTGTTGTAGAAGTTCTGTCAAACTTCTCCCTGTTTATTGTTCCGTTCTCTATGACTTTGATAGGTGTGCCCATAGTCATATCCTCGTACCTCGGGCTTCTCTTCATGAGAGAACTCTGTATCCGGAACAGCACCAGAGCAGTAGCCATCACAAAAGCACTCCAGAGCAGAGATACTTCCGGGTAGAACATCGGGTCTCCCACTGCAGATCCAAGGGCAATAATGATCAAAAGGTCAAAAGATGTTAACTGTTCCACTGCTCTTCTTCCCAACAATCTCATAAACAGAAGTGATATAATAAATATTACAGATGTCCTGAAAATAACCTCAAGAAGATAAGTCACGGGTGTTGAGGCAAAAAGCATACGTGCCACATCAAAAGGTTCGATGTTCCCGGCTGGCATGATAAGAAATATGGTACTGTAACTATATCAGCTCTAAGAAACAGATGTAAGTATACAACATACTGATAGCTTCTTGAATAATTCATTAAAGTACTTATTTATACCATTATTTAACAACCCTATAGGTAGGACCTTCAAAAGGGGAGTGAAAGTATGAGGACCACTGCAGCAGCAATAGAGGCAGCACTTAGGAAAGCAGACTATCCTAAAAGAAAAGAAGAAATTCTAGAGTATGCCAAGAACCATAATTTTGAAGAGGACATGATGTACGATCTGCAGGGGATCTCGGACAGGAAATATGAAAACCCGAGGGATCTCCGAAATGAGTTTCAAGAAGGACGGCACTCCGACGCAGTCAGGGAGTCTGTAAGGGAAGATGAGCAGTCTCCAAGAGATGAGCGGGGAACAGGATAAGACTAAATACTATGTCAGGCGAATTATTTTTTTTGACTTATGCAACTTGAATATTTATTTATATGCCACCGGACATAATAATATCCAAAGGTAATTCTTAAAAGGGGGAGGGAAACATGAGAAGCAATGCAGCAGCAATACAGGAAGCGCTGGAAGGCATTGAGTATCCGAAAGCAAAAAAGGATATTCTGGATTATGCAAAAAGTCACCATGCTTCAGAGAATATAGTTTCTGACCTGCAGGATATTCCTGACAGACAATATACAAGCCCGGCAGATATCCGAAGAGCTTTTGGCGAAAGCAGATCAGAAGCGCAGGTCCCGGAAAGACTGGAAGAGGACATTGAAAAGATTGACAGGGACATGGAGAGCTGGAAAAAGCAATAGTTTCACAGTTTTTGCATGTTAAAGAAGTGAGCCTTTATTGTGCCCGCTTCAATATTCTTTTTTTCCAGTCCGGGAGTCTTACCTATTGAACAAGACATTCCTTGTTACATAATAGTTTATTGATCATCAGCAGAAGTAACAGTAGCTAAGTGCCTGTTAAAAGAGAAGCCTGAAGTTCGGAAAAAGAAGCATAGACCGGTGTGACACCGGTCTCACTTAACCTGGTTTAGTGGTCTGTATGTTTGGTTGTTATATGGTCATGCGAGTGTGCAGCCTTATCATGGTCCCATTCCGCTTTGGCCTGCCCTATGGAAGTGAGGCATCTCTTACAGAGATAGGCAGTATCCCTCTCTGAACCCTTGGAAAAAGATGGCCTGATGATAGGCACACCATACAGGCGCTCAATAGAGCCGCACAATTGGCATGTACCGGTCCGGGCGTGCTCCTCGCTTGCTATTATTGCGGCACCCACGCACTGCTCGCAAAGACCCTGCCACATGCCCTGAGGGTAGGAGTGGGCGAATCTGGGTTTGTACACCTTTACAGGGACAAGCGTCGGAAGGGCTACTCCGCAAAGATCACAGTCTGCCATTTAAATTCCTCCTGCAAGTAATACTTTTCCAGCTTCCATTGCCCAGTAGATGAAAGGCTCAGGCCAGAAACCGATCGCAAGCACACCAATTACAGCCACCGCAAGAGCGATGGTGTACGGAAGCGGCTCTGATATCTTCGACCCTTCCCCTGGAAGGAAGTACATGTATTTCACGATCTTGGCATAATAGAACAGTGAGATGGCACTGTTAATTATAGCTATTACCGCAAGCCATGCAAACCCTGCCTGGATGGTCGAGGAGAACAAGACGAACTTGCTCATGTAACCTGCAGTGAGAGGTATACCTGCCAGTGCAAACACGAATATGGTCATGGAGAGCGCAGTGACGGGCATCCTCTGGCCAAGACCCTTGAAGTTGTCAATGTGATCAGGGTTCTGTGCATCCTTGTTCTCAGAGAGCACCATATAGACGACAGCAGCTGTTGCGATGAAAGCTCCGGCCTTCATGAAACCGTGTGAGAGCGCATAGAGTATGCCGCCGCCAAGAGCCATTGGTGTGAGTACAACGAATGCCATTGTGATATAGCCGGCCTGTGCAAGTGAAGAGTATGCAAGCATCCTTTTGACACTTGTCTGGGAGAGAGCTGCCACGTTCCCGAGTGTCATTGTGACGACTGCAAGCACTGCGAATGCTATCTGCCATTCTACCTTGAGTGCTATCAGGGCAACTATGAACACCTTGAACGCTGCCACGATACCCATTTTCTTGGAGCCCGCTGCAAGCAGGGAAGACACAATAGAAGGTGCACCCTGATATGTATCAGGCGCCCACATGTGGAAAGGCACAAGGGCTATCTTGAAACCCATACCTGCTATCAGAAGCACCACAGCGAAAAGCCCGATAGGACTTGCCGCAAGTGCTGCCCCGCCGGCTGCAATGCCAAGAATGCTTGTTGTCCCGGTAACACCATAGAGGAAGGAGATTCCAAAGAGCATCAATGCACCGGAGAGAGAGCCAATAAGGAAGTACTTCATTGCGGCTTCAAGGGATTGCGGGTTCTTCTTCTCAAAGCCTGCGAGTGCGTATGTTGAGAGACTTGCAAGCTCGAACGCAACGAAGAGCACCATCAGGTCGTTGGCGGATGCCACGAACATCATTCCTATAGTGGCAAAGATAGCCAGCACATAGAATTCCTCTACATGAGCGCTACCTTCGGTGTACTTTATGGCTGCTATGGAGAAGAGCAGAGCGACCACCAGGAACACTATCTTGAAGAACTGCGAGAGCGCATCAACGGATAACGTATCGTAGAAGGCCAGTGAGTTCGTTCCAAGGCTTGTTACTGTTAAGTAGAGCGCTGCAAGGATACCAAGACTTGCAAGGTATCCCAGCACCTTCTTTGAGTTGACCGGAAGGAACAGGCCAATGAGCAGTACAGCCAGGCCTGTGGCAACCATTGTTAGTTCAGGTGCAAAAAGCATGATATCCATCTCTTACACCCCCATGCCGGCCATCAGGCCTATTATATGTTCTGAATTCGTTAACATCATATCAAGCACCGGGCTTGGATTGAGTCCGAAGTACAGGATAAGGATGGCAATAACACCCATTGCGAGCGTCTGATAGCCATTGATATCGACCACGTTACCCAGTTTTTCTTTATAGACACCAAACATAGCTCTCTGGAGAGCCCACAGGTGGTATGCTGCAGTTATGACTATTGCCGTTAATGCAATCACAACATAACCCTGCAGGTTCACAAAACTGCCTGCCAGCACAGAGAACTCGGCAATGAAGCCGGTAAGTCCCGGGAGCCCCAATGATGCCATGAACGCAAGCATCATTATGACAGCCAGTTTCGGCATTCTCTGCGCAAGGCCTCCAAGCTCGTTGATGATCCTTGTGCCTGTGGCCTTATTGATAACACCGCAAGACATGAACATTATGCTCATGATCAGTCCATGAGAGAACTGTTGGAACATCGCACCTGAAACGGATAGTGATACAAGACCGGCTGCACCCAGTGTGACATAGCCCATGTGGCTTAAGCTTGAGTATGCAACCATTCTCTTGAGGTCCTTCTGTGCAAGTGCAAGGAAAGCACCGTAAAGGATACTGACCGCTCCGAGAACTCCCAGTATAGTGATCATCAGGTTGGGCGATGCCGTGAAAGGCAGCATCGGAAGCATGATCTTGAATATACCGTATCCTCCTATCTTGAGCAATACAAAGAGCACGCTGCCTGCGGTAGGTGCTTCTGTGTATGCATCCGGGAGCCAGGAGTGGAACGGGAACACCGGCAGCTTGACTATGAAACCAAACAGCAGTGCAACGAATATCAGATCCTTTGCAATCCCTGAACCTATGAACTGGTACTGGGAAAGCAGGTACGGGATGTCAAGGCTCGGGGTTCCGGTCATATCCCATGCTGCAAAGTACAGACCAAAGATACCCAGAAGCATTACAAGGGATGCTACATGGGTATAGATGAAGAACTTAATTGATGCATAGTGTTTCTTCGGACCGCCCCATATGCTCACCATGAAGAAGAGCGGTATAAGGGTCAGTTCCCAGAATACGTAGAACAGGAAGAAATCCAGTGCACAGAACACACCAAGGACCGCACCCTGTGTAATCAGGATCAGAGAATAGAACCTGTTGGGGGCTTTCCTGTCGTCATTCCATGTGAAGAGAATGAGGAGCGGCATGACTATTGCATTGAGAAGTATCAACGGAAGTGATATCCCGTCAATTCCCAGGTGATAGCTTATACCTAAGGAAGGGACCCACGAGTACAACTCCTCGAACTGCGTTTCGGCTGTCGTACTGTCAAAGTTGAAGTACGTGTATACTGTGAGCAACAGGACAGCTACAGTAGCAACCAGGGCTACTGCTCTTGCCTGTTCTCTTGTTTTTGTGAGTAGTGTCAATACTGCGAATATCAGAGGTATGAGCACTATCAGCGATAATAACATCAGAGTACCTCCATGACCACTGTAATAAGTATTACAAGGAGGCTTACTCCTGTAATTACGACCATTGCATAGTTCTGCACAACACCTGTCTGGAGTTGACGCAGGGCGTCCCCGATATCCATGGTGACATTGCCTATCCAGTTGACAAACCAGTCAAAACCTCTGTCAACCGCACTGCCTGCAAAGGCTAAACCTTCGTAGACGACCTTTACAGACAGGAAGTTTGTAAGGATCGCATTCTGGTAGTACCTGTTGTAGAGAAGCTTGTAGATAGGATTGTTCCTTGA
>DANZ01000085.1 GCA_002501695.1 Methanolobus sp. UBA474
CATCCATCTCCCAGTTCGTCATCCCTCTCGGAGCGACCATCAACATGAACGGCACGGCCCTGTACCAGAGCGTCGCAGCGGTCTTCCTGGCACAGGTATTTGGGATCGAACTTGGCTTTGGTGCATTGCTGCTGTTGATGATAACCGTGGTGGGAGCTTCCATCGGAACCCCTTCGACCCCTGGTGTGGGAATCGTCATCCTTGCACTGATACTGGCCAGTGCGGGCATACCGACTGCCGGCATCGCACTTATTATCGGAGTGGACAGGATACTTGACATGAGCCGTACCGCCGTCAATGTTACAGGAGATCTGGTTACCTGCCTGGTAATGGACAAATGGATTGGCGGCAAAAGGACTGCCAGAGAGGAAGTCATAGAGGCTGAAAGGGAAGAAAAGCAGAGAAGAGATAGGGGAGAAGATGTGATCGTCAATTAAATTAAAGTGGAGGGAGTGGAAGGGAGAACATCAAAGGATCCGGTTCTCCCGAGAGGCAGTATTTTGCGTTCAAAATTTCAACAGCGCAAAATTAAAGGCGCTCGCTCTTGATTAATTAACGGTTATGTTAAGTAGGATGAAGATCTACTATTAATTGCAGCTCCATTCAAATGGGGCTGCCGGGATATACATCCTATCAGGGACATGAAAGATAGGACCCTGTCTCGAAAGTGAAAGGCAGAGTTGATATCGATCAACAGATCAGGGAGACAATGTCATACCTATGTCTTCCACTGCCTTTCCCAAACTTATTCTTATAATGCTGTTCTCAAGCACTATTGATTGAAAGCTTGTTGAGTAATGTATTCCCGTCAAGTGCCCGATCACTTCCTTTTGTTCATATTAACATATCTAGCCGATTGTCCAGTTCCGTAAAGTAAAGCCAATATCTAGGCCTTGGAAGCCTGTGCTGCACAGTTCTCGTGAACTCGCCGGATAGAAGGCGTAAAAATACTGAAACCTAATTCTGTAGAAGCAGACTCATTTATAATGATGTGATCCTCCAAACAAATGGGCATATAAAGCACGATTTCTAATTGTCGTGACAGTGTAGCGACAATCTTTCTGCTTCTCAAAGCGAATTCACCCAGTAATTGTCGCCTCAGTAAAGCGACAATCTTACTAATTCGGGGGAGAGTGTCCCCCAAATCTCCACATGTGCCGGATGGAGTTGATTAGCAGGAGAGCACCATGCTTTCTCTTTCCCGATGATCTCTTCCAGCCACCCTTCCGTTTACTTCTCCAGCACCAGGATTTCCATTATCCCCTCAAGAGAGCGCAACGTCTGTGGCTTGTAGGAATACCTCGTAAAACTGATCTCATACCCTGCATGATGCCGGACTTATCTACTCCTAATCTGTTATGACGGTTTTACCAGCGTCCTCAATATAAAAGGATCCTCTTAGGGTCAGCTCTCTTTAACCTTTCCAAATTTACATTATCCAGAATATAAGGATCATGTCAGCAGCAAAAGTTCCGGTTACAGGAAACACATATTAAATACGAGTATATTCCTTATGGTACATTCACAAAATCATAATTCACGCGAGATGTAAAAATGATAAGCATAGCTCTTCCCAAAGGCAGTTTAGAGGAACAGACCTACCTCCTGTTCAAGCAGGCGGACCTGGAGATAAAAAAGACCGACAGGGACTATAATCCCACCATCAACGACCCCCGGATAGGGAAGATCAAGATCCTGCGGCCTCAGGAGATCCCTGGGTATGTGTCCGAGGGTTACTTTGACCTGGGCATCTCAGGCCTTGACTGGGTAAGGGAATCCAACGCCGATATTGTGGAGGTCGCAGACCTGCCCTACAGCAAGCAGGGAGCCGGTAATGTCAAGATAGTCATCGCAGTGTCCAAGGACAGCGATATCCAGAGTGCAAGGGACGTAAAGCCGGGCAGCAGGGTAGCCTCCGAATACCCGAACCTGACAAAGAAGTTCTTTGATGACCGCGGAGTTCCTGTGGATATCCATTTCTCCTATGGTGCCACCGAAGCGAAGGTTCCCGACCTGATGGACGTCGTGGTAGATCTGACCGAGACCGGCTCGACACTCCGGAAGAACGGTCTTAAGATAGTGGATATAATCATGGAATCCTCCTCCAAGCTCATCGCCAATAAAAAGAGCTGGGAAGACCCGTTAAAGAGGCAGGAGATAGAAGTTATCAGGACACTGCTGCTTTCGGTTATCGAGGCAAGGGGCAAAGTGCTCCTGGACATGAACGTTACGGCTGATAAGCTGGACGCTGTTATCGAATCCCTGCCATCCATGAAACGTCCCACAGTATCCCAGTTATACAAGTCCGACTACTATGCTGTGGAAACCGTTGTCAATAAAAATGAGGTCAACCTGCTGATACCAAAACTCAAGGCACTGGGTGCAGAGGATATCCTTGAGATGGACATCTCAAAGATAGTTTACTGAAATTGGGACTAACAGAGAGGTCCGCAGGAGTCCGACGTTAGGGATTGCTCTTGCGGACCTTATTTCAGGTACAATGCGAAAAGAACAAAAACTTTATTTTTTACATGACTTACCATAAAAATAATATATTTCCATATTTTTTGCATTTTTATTGTAATTTCCAGAAGATTTCTGCTGGCTTCAACATTTCCTTATAATGATTTTATTATATATAGTAGGCTTAATATATAGCACTCTGACCCCTCATGGCGATATATACGATCGATCTGATACAGGCTTTCATTCTCGGATTCACTATCGGCGTTTCAGCCGCACTTGTACCCGGCCCAATGATGCTTGCAACTATCAGTTTATCCATCAGGAAAGGATGGAAGACAGGGTTCTATGTTTTCACCGGTCATTCCATTGTCGAGATAACTATAATTCTACTTATCCTGGCAGGCGCATCATCCTTCATAATGAAAGATATGCTATCGCACATTGCCATAATAGGCGGCATTTCAATGATACTTTTCGGGATGATCATCATCAGGAAAGCAAAAGAAACTGTAGCAATGAACATTGCAACTTCTGCCGGCAGGCTGGATATTTCATCTGGCCCCGTATCTGCAGGCGTTCTTACATCAGCATTGAACCCTACTTACCTTTTCTGGTGGCTGACAGCAGGCAGTGCCATAATCATGCAGCAGTACATGGCAGGCATACTCGCAGTGATAGCATTTATCATCGGTCACTGGCTGGCAGATCTGGGGTTCCTCGTATCCGTATCTTCGTCATTTTCCAGAGGCAAGGAATTCCTATCACGCAGCACCCACCAGAGGCTGCTTTACATATGCGGAGCTTTCCTTATAGCAATAGGGTTCTTCTTCATCATCAGTCACAACAACGTTGCCGCAATGATCTGAAAGCCGTTATATGCATTGGGATAATACCAGCGTTTACACGCACTTAGCCCATCTTTCGTTTAAGATAGTCCTTGAACTGACCGTAGTCAGTGCTCAGGTGTTCCATGTGCTCCGGCCTGGACTCGATATCCCTGAGATGCTGTGGCGGCTCAGGCTCGATACCTATTACCAACCTTACTTCTGCAGGGAACTTTGCAGGGTCCGCGGTTTCCAGGGTCACGGCAAGGGTCCGGTCCCCTGTGGCTTTTCTGTACTCCATAAGACCCTTTATGCCGACAGCCCCATGAGGTTCTATCAGGATGCTGTACATTGAATAGAACTCCCTCATCGTTGCCTTTGTCTCTTCATCGGTAACTGGGATCGAGTATATGTCCTGCTTCAGTTTTCCCATGTCAGGCATCCTGTGAACAGTGCCTGTTTCGTCCATCTGCCCGTCATATATGGATATAAGTCTTGCCAGGTTACTCGGGTGGCCGACGTTCATGGCGTTGGAGAGGCAGTTCCTCGAAGGCTCGATCTTCCCATATCTTCCGGTATCCAGGAAAGATGGCACTTCATCATTTTCGTTAACCGCCGCCACTATTCTCCTTACTGGCACACCCATGGTCTTTGCAAGCACACAGCCCATCATATTCCCGAAGTTCCCGGAGGGTATAGAGAAAATGATCTCCTCGGGGTAATCCCTGAGTTTCAGGTATGAATAGAAATAATAAATAGACTGGGGTATGAGGCGACCTATGTTGATGGAGTTGGCTGATGAAAGGTTCATGTGCCTGAGCTCTTCATCCGCGAACGCCTGCTTCACCATCGCCTGGCAGTCATCGAACTTACCGTCAATGGAAAGGGCAGTTATGTTCTTGCCCAGGGTCGTCATCTGCTTGCGCTGGCGATCAGATACCTCAGTAAGAGGGAAGAGCACGATGACATCTATATTATCCAGCCCATAGAATGCATGGGCAACAGCGCTTCCCGTATCCCCGGAAGTAGCTGTGAGAATTGTCAGCTTGCGGTTGTCTTTCTTAAGATAATACTGCATGAGCCTTGCCATCATCCGGGCTGCAAAATCTTTAAAAGAAGACGTCGGGCCACGGTCAAGACGCATGATGTATGTAGCCTCGTCCACTTTTTCAAGAGGAACCTGATAGTTATAGGCATCGTATGTTATTGCCCTGAGGGATGCCTCATCAATCTCGCCCTCCAGTATCTTCCTCAATATCCTGAATGCGATCTCGGGATATGGTTCATCCTTTAAGGACATGAATTCTTCCCTGGAGAAGGAGGGAAGCTGCTTTGGCATGTACAGACCTTTGTCAGGGGCAAGGCCGGTTATCAGGGCAGTTTCAAAAGAAACTTCCTCTGCCTTGAGATTAGTGCTATAGAGTCTCATTGTAATCAGGGCTCGATCAGGGTCAGTTGATGTTAATAACAAAGAATGAACAGCTTCAGAGGCTTTCTTTAAGATATTCTTTGTCTTTTTTGTATCAAGAAGCAGGGTTTATTTATGAGCTTTTCCATCATATAGTGGCAGCTGAGCCAAGGCATTCTGTCCGACGGGGCCGCAACTCCAGGAAATGAGCAGGCATAGTGTTAATTTTATCCTTACTTTTCCTGTGATCATTTCTCTTGTTGCCGTAATCCGGATTTAAAGCCCTTATGCGAAAATACAGGAGCAGATATTAGCCTTAAAGGGCTGTAAAGCTGCGTTTGAATCATGAAAGTGTTAGTAGGCATACAAATACTCTTAGGAAGCGCCAGGTTATTTTAAAAAGGAAATAAAGGGTAATTGAACTCTGTATTCATTAAAAAGATTATTAACGATTATTATGACTTTTTAAACCCTATTACATCCCGCTCTTTCTCAGGAATTAATTTTAAATACTCGAAATCCAATTTAGACAAATTAACTTACGTGTTATGCAAATAGTGGGTTATAAGGTCGTATAAATGCATTTAAGCCCATTAATACCCGTGTTACGAAAATATGCGGCTATGAAGCCTTCAAATTCAAGCCGTACCAGGAATGTGCTAAAATTATGAGCAGCCTTACAGGCAAAAAGGAGTAGATATGAGAAAAGAGTTGTATGAGTTTCCCCTGACAGATTTCATTTCTGAAAAAGATTTTAAATTTATTAAAAAATTCTCTCAGGATAAAGAAACCCCTTTTTTGATAATAGATGTGAAAAAGGTCGAAAAAATGTACGATCTGATCATTGAGAACATGCCGTTCGTAAAAGTACATTACGCGGTTAAAGCAAATCCTATGGATGAGGTCATTGTTGCCTTAAAGAACAAGGGTTCTAACTTTGATGCGGCAACGGTCTATGAGATAGACCAGCTTTTCAGATTAGGGATAGAACCCGAACGCATAAGTTATGGGAACACGATCAAGAAGGAAAAGGATATCGCTTACGCCTATGACAAAGGGATAAGGCTATTTGTCACCGATTCCGAGAATGACCTTAAAAAACTGGCAAAGCATGCTCCGGGATCAAGGGTCTTTTTCCGTGTGCTTACGGAAAGTGACGGAGCAGACTGGCCGCTCTCCCGTAAATTCGGAGCTCACCCCGACATAATCTACAAGCTTATCCTCAAGGCTAAAAAATTAGGGCTGGAGCCTTATGGCATCTCTTTCCACGTAGGTTCCCAGCAGCGCGACATAGGCCAATGGGACAGCGCCATTTCCATGTGCAAGTACCTTTTCGTGGCTGCGGCTGAGAAAGGCATTCAACTGAAGATGATCAACCTTGGTGGCGGATTTCCCGCAAAGTACATCTCGCCAGCCCATGAACTTGAAACATATGCTGATGAGATCCGTCGTTTTCTTCATGAGGACTTCGGGGATGAACTGCCGGAGATCATAATCGAACCGGGCAGATCCCTTACAGCAGATGCCGGGATTATCGTGACCGAGGTTGTCATGATATCACAGAAAGCCAGGTACAATCAATATAGCTGGGTGTATCTTGACATCGGGAAATTCGGAGGACTTATCGAGACCATGGAGGAAGCTATCAAGTACCCGATATATTGTGAAAAGAAGGGCTATGAAGAAGAAGTGATCCTTGCAGGCCCGACCTGTGATAGTATGGACATTCTTTACGAGCATCACAAATATGCTTTCCCCCATACTCTAAAAGAAGGTAACCGCCTTTACATTTTCACGACAGGTGCCTATACGCAGAGTTACAGCTCCATATCTTTCAATGGTTTCCCCCCTCTGAAAGCATATGTCATATGAAGGGTGCCTAACCCTTCACTCATTTTATAGTTCTTTTAAAAATTACACAGACACAGCAGGCAATCTATTTTACCACTTCATATCCTGCACTCTTCCATGCGCTCATGCTTCCAAGGACATTGAATATCTTATTATAGCCATTCATTTTCAGAACAGAAGCTGCAATATTAGAACGCCGCCCAGAGCCACAATAAACGACGACATGACAGTGTTTGGGGATGATGTCGAGATTATCTTTCACGTGTCCTACATATATGTGTCTTGCACCTTCGATGTGCCCGCCCTCCCATTCCTCGTCGCTTCTCACATCCAGGATGAACAGCTCCTCATCTTTTTCCAGCTTATCTTTCAGGTCATGGACAGAAAGGAGGTTAAATCCTTCTATAGGTAAAGCCTCAATGTACCAGGCCGCAATTCCGTCTTTTAGAAAGCCTGTGATGTTGTCATAGCCCAGCCGGACCAGGTACCGGACTGCAGTTTCAAGGTGTTCTTTGTCTTCCACCACCAGGAGGATAGGGCTGCCGTAAGGGAGCAACCAGCCTGCAAAAGAAGGTATGCCTTCAAGCCATATGCTATAGGTATTCCTTATATGCGCTCCGCCAAAAGAGTGAGGCATACGCGTATCTATGACCAGAGCTCCTTTCTCCATCTCTGCCCTGAATTCCACAGGTGAGAGAAGTGCCGGAACAGGCAGGTCCCTCATAAGCGATGGACCTTCCAGATTGTATTTCTCCATTTGCCGGAAGTAAGGCGGGAGTTCAAGACGCTCCTGGAGTTTGTGCTTTACGAAATCTTCCTTGTCATCATACCTAAGAGCAGGGTTCTGGATGCGCTCCAGCCCCAGGGTGCTGTGTTCACGTGTTCCGATAGCACCCCCGCACATTGAACCGGCACCATGCGCAGGACATAGTATAACTTCATCTCCCAGAGGAAGGATCTTATTGAAAATGCTGTCATATAGATTTGAGGCCATCCTCGGTGCCTCGTCCGGTCCATAGAGGTCTGTCCTTCCCACATCACCTATGAACAGTGTGTCCCCCGTGAAGACCATCACAGGTTCATCCCCTGCTTCAAGGTCGGCCAGAACATAGGACATGCTTTCGTCAGTGTGTCCCGGAGTATGTATGGCTGTCAGCCTTAATGATCCGAAAAGGAAACTCTGACCGTCACTCACATAATTCCCGTATTTGAAATCCACACCTTTGCCATGGTATATTTCCGCACCGGTAAGATGCTCCAGTTCAAGAGAACCGGCCACATAATCCTCGTTGCGATGGGTCTCGAATATATACTTGATCTTCATGCCTTCATTCCTGGCAATGCTTGCATATTCCTTGCAATCCCTTCTGGGATCGATAACAATTGCCTCACTCCCCGAGCCTATGAAATAAGAGAGGTGTGCTAAGCCTTCTGATCTGATACGCTTGAATATCATAGAATTCCCCCTGCAATTCTCTGATCAACTTCTTGTAGAGTAATAAGAGATGTATAGTTACATAAATAGTTACTATTTGTGGTTAAAAACAGTATATGTATGTGTAGAGTATGGAAAAAATTGCGTATATCGCATGCATCAGAACTAAAAGCCCATCCCGTATCAGTGCAGGGAAAGAACAGGATATGTTCAAGAGTCCATAGGAACAGAAGCAAAAAGAAAGATGATACGACCAGGACATTACGTCAGGGTCATCAGAATTAATAGAGAAAGAGAAGGGTTAATAAGTGAGCTGGCAGCGATCCGTAGTTCCCGAAGACTCGCGTACTTCAGTACAATATGGAACGCTGGCGGACTTGTCTGCTGTGTTCGGGATGGGTACAGGAATTGCCCCGCCGCTATGGCCGCCAGACTCACTTACATCATGATGAAGGGTAAAGCCAAGGTCCGGATTCGAACCGG
>DANZ01000047.1:0-720 GCA_002501695.1 Methanolobus sp. UBA474
TTAGCTACTCTATATCCGAATAAACCTTTGAAATTCTCAGACAGTTCCGAGTTATAGTTCTCGTCTGCAGGCTCTTTGATATCCAGGCAGCATATCTTTTTGTCTCCGCTTGAAATGTCGAGTGTATATTTTGGGAACGATCCATGGAAATCCGCCAGGATATCCTGTGTAGAACAGGTTACTTTATCGCCTTTTACTTCGATGACTCCCAGATGATCTGTGATCTTCCTCTGAACCTCGTCATAGGCCCAGGAAATGCAATACCCTTCTGTTTTATNNAAAAACTGGCATCTTGACCCGTCGTTTGCTGTGAATTTCATGAACCAGTACTCTTTACCGAAAAGAGGAAGGTCCTCGAAAGAGAACAGAAGTTCATTAATACCTTTATTGAGCTCCTTCTTCAGGAATAATCGTTCTATTTTATCTTTACTTTCCTTTATAGATTCTATTGAGGCAACAAACGCTTTCTTTTCAACCTCAGGTAAGTTTTTGATATAATCGTTCCTCTCTTTTATGAAATTTAGAAGACGGTCCTTTTCGATTATAAGTCTCTCTTCAAAGTTTCTGTTTTTAGGTTCTTTGTCACTTATTGTGGCAGTCACTTTATCGCCTGCTGGCTCTGTAGAAAACCTATCCCGAGATTAGTTGACTAGGATCACTGAGCTGGTTTTGTAGTCTAAATACCCCATATATAATAATAGTATGGGAGCTGGACTGAGG
>DANZ01000047.1:756-8353 GCA_002501695.1 Methanolobus sp. UBA474
ATCCTTGACGCTCAGGATTTTCCCGGTTCATCGCCTGAACATACCTTTACGGAAGTGCATGGGTCTTTGTATCTAATACCAGAGTAGGAGTTTTTATTATGAAGTCTATACTCAGCTACCTGGATATAATATCCAATTATGAACGTTGCCGGGATGCTGACAAATAGTATCACAAGATCACTGAGAATGGGATCCAATGCCAGGCTGGCACCGTAAAATAAAGAAATAATGGGCCGATGAAAAAGATATACACAATAAGAAGATGTTGAGATCGCCAGGAAGATGTTCTGTAATCTCCCGGAAGAGATACGCAAGAGACTTCTGCCCGTATAGAATATCAGGAAAATAAAGCTCATTATTGTTATGTAAAGAATGAACAGTTTAGTGAACATGTGCAGTTCATTTAGGTAATCATAAACCAGAAAAGTGCTGATATATAAAAGAAGCATTACCGGAATAGATCGATTAAAGTTCGCATGCGAGAATGTCTTTTTATGACTTAATATTATGCCCGTTATAAATATAAAGTAATAGTAGAAGAACCGTTCATCAATAATCTGGAAAAAGACATGGATCCCGCCGAAGAGCAGAAAAATAACGATCGACCGGAGGAATATATCGTTAAGGCTCCTGGACCCTATTATCAATACAGGGTAGAGCAGATAATACAGCACTATCAGGCCAATGTACCATAAAGTAAGCAGAGGATCAACATATCTGGGTGCAAGCAGTACCTGGGCACTAAAAACGTGAATAATGTAAGAGATAAGGTTTCTGTTAAATACTGAGACAAAATCAAAGCCAAGATATACAGAAACGATCTCAAATATCAGGAAGAAAGATATCAGGGCGGTCAGATAGAGAGGATATATCCTGATCAGCCTTTTTCTGTAAAAAGTAAAAACACTGCTTAAACGGATATATGGGTTATTGTTGTAAAGCAAATATCCGCTAATGAATATGAAAAGACCTAAACCTAAATGTGCAAAATGGAAGTGATCCCTGATCGGGACCAGTGATCCTATACCATAGTCGGGTAAATGTTGAAGTAATACTAATACAATAGCTACTGACCTCATAAAATCAAATTCAAGCAATCTTTCTTTAATATGCATACCAATACCTATCGATCTTAGTTTGTGAGCATAGATATCATTATTATTTAATACTATTCTGAAATAAAAGTACTAATATACAATACAAAATACTAAAATATCTCCAAAAGTAAATAAAATACCGGCGAAGAGTTTAATAAAGACCAGAGTGATGTGCCTGCCACGATCATTTGGTACAGCTATTCATTGGATCTGAACCAATCCCGTTTATAATGAATAGAAACCCATAGTAACCAACATTTTTAATATAATCGTTTGCTTTTCTAAGGTNNTCCGATGCATACGCAGAGAAGCTTAACTCTGTACTGGACTACTTCGGACAGCTTGATGAGGTTGATACTGAAGGCGTGGAGCCCACTTATCATGTAATGGATATTGTTAACGTATTCAGGGAAGATGTAGCCAGGCCGTCCCTGCCCCAGGAAGAAGTGCTCGCGAACACAGAGCACAAGCATGAAGGCAATTTCAGGGCTCCGAGGATAATGTGAGGTATGTGTATGGCAGCATGGACAGACATTTCAGGCATTAAAGAGCGTATCGCAGCAAGCTCTGCGGAAGAAGTGACAGCCTCATACCTTGAGACCATCGGGAAAAGCAGGATCAACGGCTTTACGACCGTATGGGACAGGGCGCTGGAGGTTGCCAGGGGAATAGATAAGGACGGAAGCAGCGGGCTCCTGGCGGGAGTGCCTATCGCCATCAAGGAGAACATTTCCACGGCAGGGCTCTCCACAACATGCTCCTCCAGGATATTGCAGGGCTACGTGCCACCTTACGATGCGCACGTCATCGAGAAGCTCAAGGCGGCAGGCGCCGTTATCCTTGGAAAGACCAATATGGATGAGTTTGCCATGGGCACATCCACGGAATCCAGCTATTACGGGCCCACGCTCAACCCCTGGGATACCGGCAGGGTACCCGGAGGCTCATCCGGCGGCAGCGCGGCAGTTGTCGCGGCAGGGGAAGTGCCAGTATCCCTCGGATCGGATACCGGCGGGTCTGTGAGATGTCCCGCAGCCTTCTGTGGCGTGGTGGGGCTGAAGCCGACATACGGTGCTGTTTCCAGGTACGGGCTTATCTCTTATGCCAATTCCCTGGAACAGATAGGGCCAATGGCAACCACAGTGACAGATATTGCACTGCTCATGGATGTCATCGGCGGCCACGACCGGAGGGACAGCACATCCATCAAAAGAGAGAACAGGTACACAGATGCTCTGAAGGATGATGTGAAGGGCCTGAAGATAGGCGTGCCTGAAGAGTATCTCGGTGAAGGCATCGACGAAAATGTTGAAAAGACTGTGTGGGATGCTATCGGGAAGTACGAGGATATGGGTGCTTCCTGGAAAAAGGTGTCACTGCCGCATACCAAATACGCCCTGGCCTCATATTATATCATAGCCATGAGCGAGGCATCATCCAACCTTGCCCGCTTTGACGGCACAAGGTACGGTTTAAGGGTTGAAGGGGACAACTGGCACATAATGGCATCAAAGACCCGTGCGCAGGGATTCGGCGAAGAGGTCAAGCGCAGGATATTGCTTGGTACATACGCCCTGTCTGCCGGATATCATGATAAGTACTATCTCAAGGCGCTCAAGGTAAGGACCCTTGTAAAGCAGGATTTCGACCGGGCACTTGCTGATGTGGACGTGCTAATGGCACCCACGATGCCGACACCGGCTTTTAAGATCGGCGAGAAGATCAACGATCCGCTCTCACTGTATCTGGCGGATGTGAACACAGTGCCGGTCAATCTTGCAGGCGTACCTTCCATATCAGTTCCCTGCGGATTTACAGGCGGGCTCCCCGTCGGGTTGCAGATAATCGGCAGGCACTTTGATGAGAACACCATACTCAGGGCTGCCTACAGCTTTGAACAGAATACCGGCCATCACACAAAGAGGCCCGGGGAGGTGGCATAAATGGTATACGATAATCCGGATGGTGTCAGGATAGGATTGGAAGTGCATGTCCAGCTGAACAAGCTTAACACAAAGCTGTTCTGTGGCTGTTCCACGGACTATCACGATGATGAACCCAATACCCATGTTTGTCCTGTGTGCCTGGGACTTCCGGGCTCACTGCCTGTGATCAATGAGAAAGCCGTTGATTTCGCCATGAAGATAGGGCTCGCCCTTAACTGTGAGATAGTGGGGCAGACCCAGTTCCACAGGAAGAACTACTACTACCCGGACCTGCCAAAAGGATTCCAGACCACCCAGTACGACTATCCGATAGCCAGCAGGGGAAAGGTCATCATCGAAGGGGAGGACGGAGAACGTGTGATCGGGGTCACCCGTGCACATATGGAGGAAGATCCCGGAAGGCTGCAGCATATAGGCTCCATCGAGAAGTCCAAGGGTACGTTCATCAACTACAACCGTTCGGGTATGACGCTTATCGAGATCGTCAGCGACCCGGACATGAGAAGCCCTAAGGAGGCGAGGCGCTACCTGGACAAGCTCAGGAGCATACTGGACTATCTGGATGTGTTCAACGGCGACCTGGAAGGTGCCATGAGAGTGGACGCCAACGTTTCAGTTTTTGGAGGCGACCGTGTGGAGGTCAAGAACATCTCATCCTTCAAGGGTGCCGAAAGGGCTCTGCTGTATGAGATAATGAGACAGAAGAACCACATACGCCGCGGCGGGAAGATAGTCCTGGAAACAAGGCATTTCGATGAGGCAAGAGGTGTCACCATTTCCATGCGTACCAAGGAAGAGGAGCACGACTACCGTTATTTCCCCGAGCCAGACCTCGTGCCAATGAGGGTTGCCGACAGAGTCCCTGATATCCTGAAGACACTGCCCGAGCTGCCTGATGCAAAGCGTGAGCGCTTCAACAGCCAGTACGGGATAGCGGACATGCACGCCAGGGCCCTGACCATACAGATCAAGGTCGCGGATTTCTATGAAGAGGTCGCGTTAAAAGCAGACCCTAAAGATGCGGCAGTATGGGTTGCTGATATCCTCAAGGGTGAACTTAATTACCGTGACCTGGATGTCGATGCATTCCGGATGGAAGACATTGTCGAGATCATCAGCCTTGTAAAGCAGGACAGGATCACCGAGCAGAGCGGTGTGCAGATAATCCGCACGATCCTTGACGAAGGCGGCAGACCGCAGGACATAGTTGTATCAAAGGGCCTGCTCAAGGTGGAGGATGACATTGTTGCAAAGGCAGTGGAAGAGGCGATCGCTGAAAGTCCTGAAGCCGTTACGGATTATCTTGCAGGCAAGGAGAAGTCCCTGAATTTCATCGTGGGAAAGGTCATGCAGAAGACAAAAGGACGTGCCGATGCCCGTGAAGCCAGAGAGAAGGTGCTTGCCGGGATCAATAAGTGACATCCTGCACAACTGGAGTTCAGCCTTCATGATTTAAGGATCACGGGGCATTTGCCCCGCATGATATCTTTAAATTAGATATGCCTCGGAGAAAAAGATGCTTCATTTGAGGTCGTGCTGTGACTCCACGTTTGCCAGGAAAGCCTCGCCGCGCGGGGTCAGGTAATATTCGGACTTGCCTTCCTTTTCCTCTTTTTCGATATAGAGAGTATCTTCAAGCAGTTGCAGATCGAACTTTGCATGCACATCATCAAGCTTGAACTCTTCCTTTATTCTATCGTAACTCATCCTGCCTTCTTCACCAAGTTTTTTCATCATGCTTCTGCGCACAGGATTCTGGAGTGCTTCCAATCCGGCCTTATGGTCCTCGGTGGGATTTGCCTTGAGCTTCCCTTCTTTTTTTGCTTTCTCGTACCATTCCTGTCTTCGTTTCATCAGTTCTTCATCAACCATAGCAATCAATCATTATTAATGATGATAGTGATAAATAAGCTTTGCTTAGGAAAGGATAAAGAATAAATCCTAGAAGGGGGATTTGAAGCCAGTATGTGTGACCCGGCCCAATAGGCACCTGTTGGCAAAACAATTATATGTTTTGACCTTCATGTAAGCAGCCTATTATCATTCTAATCCATTTAGTCATAAAGTCACAATAATAAGGTGAAGATCATGGCAAGATTCCCAGAAGCTGAAAACAGAATACTTAACAAGAAGATATGTATGAAATGTAATGCACGCAATGCAAGCCGTGCAACCAGGTGCAGGAAATGCAGCAGTGAAAGCCTGCGTCCAAAATCCAAGGAAGCCAAGGGTGGCTGATCTTTCTTGATCCAAGTGGAAAAGTACCTGAACGGGATCGCAGAACGCGAGGGTACAGTTCACTTGACACTCATCGACCCTGCATCCCAGTCTCCTGAAGAGGCAGCAGAGATAGCCTTTGCCGCAGCGCAGGGAGGTACGGATGCTATCATGGTCGGCGGTTCCACCGGAGCCGGAGGAGTGCTGCTGGACCAGACACTCCTGAAAATAAAAGAACGCACAGATAAGCCGACAATACTTTTTCCCGGAAACGCCGCGGGCATCAGCAGGCATGCAGATGCGATATTCTTTATGAGCCTCCTGAATTCCAGGGACCTTAATTACGTAACTGCAAACCAGGCAATGGGAGCACCCCTTGTCTACAAGAGCGGCATCGAGCCTATTTCCATGGCATACATCATCGTAGAACCCGGCGGTACCGTAGGCTGGGTAGGGGATGCAAAGCTCATTCCAAAGAACAAGCCGGAGATAGCGGTTGCCTATGCACTTGCAGGAAAATACCTGGGGATGCATTACACATACCTGGAAGCAGGTTCCGGGGCTGACGAGCCGATAAGGCCGGAGATGATAGCTGCGGTCAAGCACGTCCTCGGAGACAATAAACTTATAATAGGCGGGGGCATACGCGATGCTGCAACCGCAAAGCAGTGTGCGCTTGCCGGCGCGGATATGATCGTTACGGGCACGGTGGTTGAAAAAAGCTCCAACGTCACCGCAAAGATCGAAGAACTGGTATCAGCCATCAAGAGCTGATCCCCCGGGTGCGATCTTCTTTTTTACTTCTATTCTTATTGATATTCCATTGATTTCCAACGAGGTTTTGACAATGCTTAAGGTATCCGACATCGTGAAAGAATATGACTCCAGCAGCGGAAAGAAACGTGTTCTGGACAGTATCGGTTTCGCTGTTGCAGATGGGGAGATACTCGGAATTACAGGAAAGAGCGGAAGCGGGAAGACCACACTTCTAAAGATCCTCCGAGGGATAGAGACTTTCGACCAGGGAACAATTGAACTCGACGGGAGGAAAGTCACTCCGGGATCCGGATCAGATGGAATGAGATATCTTCAGTCCGTCAGTGCCATCCACCTGCAACGCAACTTCGGACTGTGGAACGGTCCTGCTTTTGAGAACATCGTCCGCAGGCTCAACGCCCTGAGAACAGGCGATGAAGGGCTTCCTGAGCCAGATTCTCCCAATTATGAGGAACTGAAGGAAGAGGCTATGGAGTACATGAAGCTCGTTGGACTAGAACATAAGGCCCTCCATGCTGCGAACCTGCTCAGCGGAGGCGAGAAGCAAAGACTCATACTTGCCCGCCAGCTTGCGGCAAAGCCTCGGCTGCTACTGCTGGACGAGCCTGTTACAATGACAGGGCCGGGTACGAAGCAGGAGATCCTTGATGTCATAAAGGGCCTCAAGAAAAAGCTCAACATACCTATCATCGTGGTCTCGCATCTTCCTGAGATCCACCTGTACGTTTGCGACCGGGTAGCATTCCTCGATGAAGGGAAAGTTGTTGAGATAGGAGAGCCTGAAAAAGTGCTCAGACATTTCCTGAAGGGTCTCAATGAACAGACAGAGCTTGTTAAGGTGGACAGAAAAGAGCCGGTCATAAAAGTAAGACACCTGTCAAACCGCTTTAGCCTTATAAGGGTCGGCGAGGTCCTGAAATTCACAGACCTGTCCCTTGATATCAACGCGGGGGAGATCACGGCGCTCATAGGACAGTCAGGTGCGGGTAAGACAACCCTCCTCAAGATGATAGAAGGACTAAGAGTGCCCAAAGAAGGGAATATCGGTTATCTGCACGAAGGTCAATGGATTGACATCCTGGAATTTTCCAGGCAGCGCGTAGACCTGCGCAGGAAGATAAGTATCATGCACCAGGAATTCACGCTGTCCCCAAATTCCACCGTGCGTGAGCAGATGGCTTTCAGGCTGCGCCTTAAAGGTAAAAGGTCCCTGGAGTATGCCAGGGAAAAAGCTGCTGAGCTTCAGATATCGGACAAGGTGCTGGACACGCTGTACAGCCTTCCGGACATGTCAGAGGACGAAAAGAATGGACTGCTGCGGCAAATGAACATGTCGATAGACATCTATTCCCGACTTTTCCCGCTCATCACAAAAAAAGATGTGGACGAATACGCAAAAGATATCTTCGCAGCTCTTGACCTGCCCCTGGAGATACTTGATAAGACCCCGTATCAGATCAGCGGAGGAGAACACGTGCGTGCATACATCGCCCTTGCACTCATAACCCACCCGGAAATACTTATACTTGATGAACCTTTCGGGGACCTTGACCCTGTCAC
>DANZ01000097.1 GCA_002501695.1 Methanolobus sp. UBA474
ATGTACTGGACGAGACTTCAGGGTTTACAAAAATGGGAATGGTGCAATTTATCATTTCAGAAAAAATTAAAGCTTCTCATCTCTTTGGTTCCGGGGATCTGTACTGGATACGGGCGATAATGACAGGAGAGTTCTTTAAAAAAGAGCTTTTTGATTATGATATGCAAGAATCCTTAGCGCCTAAGGAATATGTGATGCATCTAAAAAAGAAGAGGCCTTTCATGTATAGGCATCTAGTGTTAGAACCCCGGGATCTTCGAGCTATAGGTGCGGATACTCCGGTTTTCCCGAGTGTGATCAAAGGATCCGGTGTTTCAACAGGAATTCGGATATCACATGCTGCTAATATAATGGAATGTAAAAAGGATCTGGATATTTTTAAGGTCGATCTTTTACCGGATGATTTCAAAAGGCTTCCTCCGAAAGTCCTTGGTTTTTATCTTAATTCTGTCTGGGCTGTACAATCAAGGACGATCATAGATGAGATAATTGGTTCAGGCAATGGAAAAACAGATCAAAAGTTCAGTCTCGTTAACACTCCTGTAATAGATGAAATGATATGGGTGGATGAAGTTACTACGCTTTCTCACAGGGAACAGAAGATACTGCTTGAGGGCTCAGGCAACGTAAGCCTGAGAAAAGATGATAAAGGGAATATCCTGGAATTGTGGGTCAGATGGACCGCAGTATATGACCTCTTTGAGTCTTCAAGCAAAGACAGGCATTACATAATTGACAGAAATACGGGTGAAATCTGTTTTGGAAACGGCGAAAAGGGGATGGTCCCTCCCATCGGTGCTAATAATATCAGAGCCACATACACTGTCGGCGGAGGAATATCAGGAAATCTTGATGCTTTAATGATCTCAAAACTCCAGAGTTCCATAGCTTTTGTGGATAAAGTTTTCAATCCTACCGCCTCTGATGGAGGAACAGGAACAGAGGACATGGACACCCTGCTTGAACGTGCACCGGCTGTCCTTAAACACAGGAACAGGGCGGTGGCAGTTGAGGATTATGAATGGCTTTCAAAGGAAGCTTCCAAAAATGTGGCCAGGGTCAGGGTATTACCCAATCTTAGTTCCCGGGGGAAATTCAGCACAGGCTGGGTAACAGTGATCATAGTTCCTGAAAGCTCGGACCAGCAACCTGTCCCTTCTACTGAATTAAAGCGCAGGGTTACGGAATACTTAACAGAGAGATGTCCTGCCGTAGTAAACCTGAAAGTGATATCACCTTCTTATGTAAAGGTAGATGTTTCAGCTGAACTGGTGACCTGTGTTATTGATGCGATACCTGTAATTGAGAGGGAAGCCGGCAAAAAGATCTCTGAATTCTTACATCCCCTCACCGGTTCTGCTAAAGGAGAAGGCTGGAGTTTCGGCTTTGCCCCGTGCATATCTGACATCTACCCGATACTCGAAAAAATAGAAGATGTAGATCATGTAAATAACGTAACAATAAGCCTTCACAATGACTCAAAGATCATGAAAATCGATGATGCATCTGCCATGATCAAGCTGCCTGAATATGCTCTTCCCTGCAACGGTGAACACCGGATCACTGCACAATGGAAGAATAGCAGGAAGGAGGAATGAATTTGTCATTGCCTAAGCCAGATCTTGACAATAGGACATTCGATCAGCTGGTAGATGAGGCCAGAACACTTATTCCGAGAAATTCTCAGGAATGGACAGATCACAACCTGAGCGATCCGGGAGTCACTTTCCTGGAACTCTTTGCATGGCTTTCTGAGATAGCTTTGTATCGCATAAATCTTGTGACCGATAAGCATCACCTTAAATATCTCAAGCTGCTGGGAGTCAGGCCGTGGCTGCCAAAACCAGCAAAAGTAGACCTCACATTCAGCTCTGCTCAAAAAAGAACATTTAAAGAAGGCATGCAGATATCAACAAAGATCGCGGGTAAAGCGGTCTATTTCCAGCTAGATGATGATATTAATATAGTGCCTGCAGTACTTGAGAAAATAGTGGTCGATGAGTTCACATCGGGTATTTTTGACAGAAGCAGCTCAAATGAGAGAGGAGATCTTTTCTTTGCTCCCTTTGGGGAATATGTCCAGAAGGGCTGTGCTCTGTATCTCGGGTTCAGAACAGAGGATGGTAGTGCCCCCGATGCGCTGAACTTCATGTGTGATCTCTATGAAAAAGATCTTATAGAACCCGGAAAACATGGAGATGAACAGGATCATGATTTTGCGAATGCAAGCCTGAAATGGGAGATCTCAGCATCTTCAAATGGACAGATCTGGAAATACATAGTCCCGCTTGATGGTACAAAGGATTTCAAGAAGAGCGGAAGAATTGTTTTTGAAGGAATTGATGACTGGAAAGCTTCAACAACTATAGCGGGCCTGAAATTCAACACTGATTATTTCTGGCTGCGCTGCCGGGTGGAAGACTCACACTACGAATATCCTCCCCGGATCGAAAGTCTGAGGCTTAATACGGTTTCTGCGACACACGGTCTTAAGATTAGACATGACAATGAGGAACGGGTCAGTAATGGGTTATCAGATCAGGTCTTTAATCTCGAGAGAGCTCCTGTCCTGGATAGGACATTGAAATTATCAGTTGCAGGAGAGGAATGGACAGAAGTTGAGGACCAGGATGGATCTGGCCCTTCTGATAAACACTTTGTACTTGGTAATGAAACAGGTGAAATAAGATTTGGAGACGGGAAGAGAGGTTTTGTCCCGCCTGCAGGCTCTGCGATTGAAATTCAGGAATATGTGAGCGGGGGTGGGGTAGAAGGAAATTTGAAAGCCGGATGTCTATGGAATGCAGACGGCTTTAACGGCCTGATAACAAATCACAGGCCTTCAACTGGAGGAAAAGATGCACAGGGCGTTGAAGAGGCTAACAAGGCTTTTCTTAAAGATCTAAGGATTCCCTATGCAACTATCACATCAAAGGATTTTGAATATCTAGCCATAAACACGCCCGGACTGAGAGTAGCCAGGGCAAAAGCAATCCCCAACTACAATCCTTATGATCTCAGATCAGAAGATCCTGAAGATAACAAGGGGTCAGTGACAGTTGTGATCATTCCGTATACACCGCTGGAGATTTTGAAAGTTCCGCCGGGAACTTCCGAGGGGTTTAAAAATGCAGTATGTCGCCACCTGGACGAACATCGTCTCCTTGGAACTGACATTCATGTGATCACGCCTGATTATGTAAGGGTCAGTGTCAATGCCAAAGTTGTCCCAATGGATGTTTTTAGTGACGACAGCCTGATCCTGGGAAAAATCATCGAAAAGCTTAATGGCTTCCTTCATCCGATAAAAGGAGGAGAGGATGGGAATGGCTGGCCCATAGGCAGGAGTGTTTACATTTCAGAGCTGTATAATGTCATAGAGCAGGTGGAGGGTGTGAATTGTGTAATAAAACTCTCTGTTTCCGGGGATAAGGGTGCATATAATGATGCCGATGGAAACCTCTTGCTGAATTCAAAGCATTCGTGTGTATATTCTGGCAACCACAACGTGGGGATCATCAGAGGAACAGAGATATGCCGTAAAAGGAAGTGATCGTATGCAGGAGGTCAATTACAAACTGATCAACACCAAAGAGCTCCTTGATAGCTTCAACGCTTATGCAGAGAACGTGAGTTTGGAAAGCGGGGATATACGATTAAATAGCGATTATGTATACAAGTTCGGGAATGTTCTCCTGGAGGATAACAGTTTAAATATAATCGATATTGCCATAGATGATTGCGGTATTTTTTATCTTGCAGATGAAAAAAGAGATATGATTTTCACATATGATCCGCATAAAAATGATCTAAAGCCAATTGGATGCTATCCTGGAACCCTTCCATTACAACTGAACACACTTTCTGCAATAGGGGTCGATCGGGATACACTGTACATTTCAGATTTCACTTCGATAAACGGTGTAGATAATGCCCGCATGATCGCGCTTGCAAAGAGGGACCTCCAGATCCGCTGGATCCTTTGCAAGGGCCCCGATAGAAAGTCTTTGAACAAGGTGCTTGACATTGAATGTGACCACAAAGGGAATACCTATATACTCGAAAATGAGAACGGACGAATTCTGTCGATAAGTAAGGAAAGTATTGATTATCCTGCTCCCCATTTGTTTTACTCTCCTGATCCAGGAACTCCAAAACCAAAGGATATTGCTGTGGATATGGAGAGCAATCTATATGTCCTGCATGAAGACAAATTGCGTATATTTTATAAGAGAACTGGAGAAAAAGAGATACCTGTCCAGCCTGGCGACCTTTCACCTTCCGGGCTTGCAGTTGATGCCTGGAATCACATATTTGTAGGTGAACAGGAAGCAGATAACGGGTCTGGCAACGAGATATCTTTAAAGACAATTCATAAATTGTCAGGCGGGATATTTTTTCCTTTATGGTCATACAGAGGAGCAAGCCGAAGATTGACCAGTGATCTGAAAGACGCTCTGTACGTGATCAATGATAAAGGGAATAAGCTGATATCCCTGTCCCGCCAAAAAGTAAATCTTCCGGGCAAAGCAGGTTCTTTTAGAGGATCTTATTTCTCAAAGCCCATAGACAGCCAGACCCTTAATACCCGGTGGCACAGGCTGTTGCTGGAAGGAGAATTCGAAAAAGGTACCCAGATAGAGTTTTGGTATT
>DANZ01000056.1 GCA_002501695.1 Methanolobus sp. UBA474
ATTTATCTGCTCCTCAAGATAATCCGCAAGGATTTTTGTTTCATCTTCCTTGCCAAAGACCTGTCCAATTATATTGATCTCATCTGATATAGTAGACATATCCGGAGCATCATAACAATTCGGGGCGTAAAGCACAACAATCGGCAAACCCAGAGATTCCATTGTTTCGATGCTCTTCTGAGTAGTTTCATCTTCAATATACCTGAGCGAACAGCTGCCAACACGAACTATGACCACATCCGGCTCAAGACTTGCAAGTGTTTCATAGTTCACCGCTGAACCTGAAGAAACATACAGAGGCAGGTCCATTATCCACGGATTAAGATAGGTCACTGGATTCATGCCATCTTCATAAACATATGTTTCACCGCCGACTGTATCATACGTGTAGTTGAAATTACGCTGAAGGCAACTTGAGCCTACCCCTACAAGAGTATCCTGCACCCCAATAGCAGTCATAACCCCTTCCACAAGGCCATCACTGATAGTGGCGACCCTTTCAATATTCGCAGGAACCTGTACGGCAATGCCGCGACTATCAACAACAGTGCGGTATTGTTGCTCAGCTGGAATTGTACTACCAGTTATAGAATTATCTGTCATGCTTTCCGTGCATCCGGCACATAGCAGGACACATAGCAAAAGTGCAATTACTGTAATATACTTTATTTTTGTCATATATACTCCTTGAATAGGAAGATTATACATTATGTGAATCTGCTTCCAAAACTAACCTACCTTTGCAGATACGCTTCTGGGAAGCACCATTTTTACCCCATCTATTGAATGGACAGTACAAATATCCCGGTAAACATCGTTAAGTACAGACTCTGTGATTACATNNGAAACGTGGTTGGGATCATGACTGCATGCGAGGATAGTGATTCCCTTTTCCTTTATCCTGCGCATGAGATCCCATATCCTTATCTGGTTGCTGAAATCAAGGGCAGAAGTGGGTTCATCCAGGAAGATTATCCGCGTTTCCTGAGCTATAGCCCTGGCAATCAGTACCATTTGTCGCTGTCCTCCCGATAGCTGGTTATAAGGTTGCTCTGCAAGATGGGAAATATCCAGCAGTTCAAGGGCATCCAATGCTTTCTCCTTATCAGACCTTCTGATACCAAAAAAGCCCCCCAGATGCGGAGTCCTTCCCATAAGGACTACTTCTTTCACAAGATAAGGGAAGGGAGGTTTGTGCTCCTGAGGAACATAGGCCACTATCTTTGCCATGTCCTCTATCCTGCAATCCTTTATATCCACACCATCCATGACAATTGAACCCTGGTGATACTTAAGAAAGTTCATACAGCATTTGAAGAGTGTTGTCTTCCCACAACCATTGGGTCCGAAAAGCCCGCAAAGCTGACCCTCTTCAACATTGAATGATATGTCACTCAGAATGGTACTAAGCCCATAGTTAAAATGAACATTCTTTATCTGGAGCATGTGATCATCCCAACAAGGATTTTCCTTTATTGTGTAAAAGATAACATAGATAGGGAGCACCAAGTATCGAGGTGATAATCCCCACAGGGATTTCAGAAGTTGTAAGCGTCCTTGCCATTGTATCGCACACTATAAGGTAGATACTTCCAAGCATAGCAGCTGAAGGTATCACAAATCGGTTATCCGGCCCAAGTGTCATTCTTGCTGCATGTGGCATCATAAGCCCAACCCATGCGATTATCCCGACAGTTGAGACTGCAACTGCCGTAACAAGTGTTGCAAGAGTAATGACAATCAGTTTCGACCTTTCAGGATTCACACCCAGTGCTTTTGCTTCTTCATCTCCCATGGAAAGGATGTTCAACTTCCATGCGTACAGCCACATTATGATAAAAGACACAAAAACTATAGGCACAGTGACAATGACATCCTTCCATGAAGCATAATAGAAACCACCCATGAGCCAGAAAACAATTTCACGCAGCGCCGAGTCGTTGGCCATATATTTTAGCAAGGATACCAATGCTGAAAAAATGGAACCGATTATCACACCGCCAAGTATCAGGGTCACGATTGGTGTCTGCCCACGCGTTCTTGCAAGCTTGTATGCAGCCAATACTGCAAAAGAACCGAAAATGAACGCTGAAATCTGAATGGAATGGAAAACACTTGGATAAACTATCCCTAATGCTGCACCAAATGCAGCACCTGATGAAACACCTAGGATGTAAGGTTCTACCAATGGATTTTTGAAGCATCCCTGAAAAACAGCTCCAGAAGTAGCAAGAGCTGCACCGACAGTGGTCGCTAGCAGAACCCGCGGAAGCCGTATGTTCCATATAATAGTATTATGCAGCTTGCTGATCCCTGAAACATCATTGTACGGGTTTATGTTTGCAAATATGGTTACATAAACATCTGTAAAAGATATGTTGTAGGCCCCCATTACCATTGCAATTGCCGCAGAAAGGACCAGAGTCAAGAAAAATATGAAAAGGATACCATATTTCCGCATATCAGAGAAACTTTCAATATTCATCTCGTATTCATCTTTATGAAAGCCTTTCCTGAAAACTTCAAACATCGGGTGTCCTCCTTAGATTCCCTTATTATCTATGTACCTGCCAGCCTGCACAAGACATCAGTTCTTCAATTCAATCAAAAAGGAAGAAATCGATTCTATTTCCTCAGACTCCACATTGAACTCATTCCCCAGCATTCCTGCCTTGAAAACGGATTCCATGACAGGCAGTGCCCCCAATATGCGATCTCCCGGAACTTTCTCATAAAGGATAGCCTTACTTTCCCCTTCAGCCCTGTTAAGTACGTAGTAGAGCTCCTTTCCGGCAGCTTCTGCGAGGCTGCTTATCTTCTCAGAAAGACGTATGGACTCATAGGAGGGATCTATAACCATCAATAATGCATCGCAGCCTTCTTCCACTCCCCTGCCGAAATGCTCGATACCGGCCTCTGTGTCAACGAACACGAACTCATTGCCACTAACATCAATGTTCTTCAACAGATGCTTTGCAAGGACGCCCATGGGACAGGCACAACCCTCTCCGAGATCATGGATCTTTCCCACTGCCATAAGAGACAAGTTCCCATTTCCTGAAACATATTCCTCAGGGATATCCGGTATTTCCCACTTTCTCTCAAAGAGCCGGACAGTCTCTCCTGTGGAAAAGGATTTCTTCATTTTATCCCCAAGCTCTTTTTTCCCGCCGAAGTAATTAAGGAAATCCCGGGGCAAGTCCAGTCCCAACTGTCTGTGAAGTCCGAAATTTGATTCATCATTGTCTATTACAAGTACGTTGCATCCCTTGCGGACCATGGACTGTGCAAGCAAAGCTGTCAGTGTACTTTTTCCGCATCCGCCTTTACCACATATCAGTATTTTCATAATTTAACCTCATTTTTGTATGTTTTACATTTTCACTTCTTTTCCCAGCAAATTCTCACCCTTATGGAAATGCCCCGCTCAACAAACTGGCCATTCTCCTGCACGAGCATGTTCCCGAGATAATTGAGAAGTATAGATTCCTGCTCCTGAGTCTCTATCACATAGCGGGACCTGAAAAAATCCATGGCTTCGTCCATAGATGAGAATTGGTTAATATATTCCAAAGGAAATACGCGCATGTCAGGGTAGATGCCCATATCATAGAGAACATTGTAAAGCACATCACATTTAGGACCGCAGACATAGCTCTTGCCGTAAAGTTTGGGCCACAGGTTCACAGAGTGCTCTTCCCATGGTGTCCCTCCTGCAAACCAGTAGAGATACACATGTTTAGAGGAAGCCTGCTCCATTTTCAGAATCGCTTCCCTTATGCCCGGCATCCCCAGTGAAAAAGATGCAATCACAAGGTCATACGTACTTTCAAGATCGTTAGCAACATCAATATCTTCCCAGCGTTTACTGACACAGTTAATGTTGCTGATACCCTGCTTTGCCACGTTTTCCAGAAGCAAATCCTTCATTCCTTCCGCAGGCTCAACGGCAGTAACATGAGCAACCTGTTCAGCAATAGGTATTGCAAGCCTTCCAGGACCTGCTCCGATATCAAGGACTCTGGACTGAGGAGTAAGAGGTAACTCACTTAATGTCTTTTCTGTTATCTTTGAATTTCCCTGCGACCTTTTCCAGAACCTTTCAGCATTGTCCTTTTTGTTCCACAATGCATTGTTGCCTTCACTGTCTGATATCTGCTGTCCGGCCATGAGCTCCTTCCAGACATCGTTCCAGTCTATTTTTCCTTGTTCCATAGAAATCCCGGATATGTATCAATAAATAACTAAAGTAGAAACAAAATGGTAGGAAATGCTCGCTTCCAACCACATCTCAATACTCATTTCCTTGCCCTTGCCGCTCCCAGCAGCCCCATGAGACCGATCACAAGTTCAAATCCGGGAGCTTTCACCGAACTTTCTACAACCGGCTCTTCTTCTGACACTGAGGGAGAAGGTACTGTCGCATCTTCCTTCAGAGAAGCCATTTTCCCATCATCGTTGCTTTCTTTTGCCATGTCAACAACAATCTCATCCTCTTTTTCTTCCTCAGCAGCCTTCTCAGTTGCCACTGCATCCGTGACTTTGATAGTACAGGTCTTCCAGAGAGTCATCTTCATGACCGGGCTGCTTGTATCCTCGGTCTTGAGATACATGCCGCCGTAAAGGTCGAAGGTCTTGTCAGGATTAAGTGCGATATCTTTGTTACTGGACATAACCAGTGCATTGTCACCTGAGTGCAGGATCGTGCCGCTGCCGCTTCCTGCATAATTGGTACCGTTCATGACAGCAGGGATCTCAAATCCCTCAACATCAAAAGTGCCATAACTGTCACCGGTCTGCATGGTAGTGATATCGCCCCTGAGGAATGCATATTCGAAGACAACAAGACAGTCTGCTGTTCCCTGGAAGACAGAATCGATATAACAGTAGAATACAGGGTTGTCATCCTCATCCTTGTAGAGATAGGTCCTTTGGGTGCTTGCCAGCTCCTTGTCGCCGGAAACAACAGATGTGTCTATTTCTTCCCCGTTCTTGTTAAGCTGCAACCACACCTTTTTGCCTTCCACGTCCACCTGCTGCACAACAAGTGACCATCCTCCTGCAAGTTCCCATTTCTCGCCGGAAGACATCTGTTTCTTGTCGTCTTCAGTTTCCATCAGGATCTTTGCAATTTTGTCAGGCTGGCAGCCTGCAGAAAGGACAGCGGGGTTTTCCGGCATTGCAAGGTACTGGGAGCCAAAGAAACCCATAAGGTAATATTTTTTCAGGTCAACTCCATCAACGATGAATGTACTTTCATTGTCCATTCCACCAATCTTGGTTTTCTTTATCTGGGGCTTGCTGACATAATACAGATCTCCTTTGGCTATCTTGTCCCCAAGCTTCGTGATCGATGAGGAGTTCACGCTATTATGGAAATAAAGAACCTCACTGGAAAGGCCGGGCTTGATCTGGTACCAGAACCCTGAGAAGGTGTTGGCGTCCCAATAGAAGTCACCGGCTGGTGTGGAAGAGTCGGAGCCATCATATACACTGCTTCTGATGTTGTAAGTCACGTCCGCTGCGCTTACGGGCATCATTAAAATAACCATGAGCACTGAAAGTGCAATTATTATTCCTGTAATCTTTTTCATACCAATACCTCATGTAAAGAGAATCATCCACCTGCCCGGTGCCCACATACGACAACCACAAATACGCTTACATCAAGCTAGTGTGCAATTTAGTTATGATTTGTCATATTTGGTATGATTTTTTATCTCTTTTGTATTACTGAGTTGAGCAGTAAAAGGACTTATGTAATAAAAAGATATCTATATGATTTAGTAATACTAAGTCGTAATATTTTAATACTATATTACTGCAATCATGCACAACTTTACAAATTAAGGAGATAAAAAATGAACAAAAGTAAAACTAGATTACTGACCTTATTGCTTGTAATGATGGTTGCCTCTACATTAATTTCAGGATGCATGGAGAGTTCATCGACTTCCCAGAGCATCCAGGCAGCTGAAGAAGCAGAAACCATCACTATTACAGACGCCCTTGGCAGAACCGTGGAAGTGCCCAAATCCCCGGAATACGTCATTTGTTCCGGTTCCGGTGCCCTGAGATATCTCACCTACCTTGAGGCACAGGACAGGATCGTCGCTGTGGACAGTATAGAAACAGAGGAGGCTAAATTCGATGCCAGGCCTTATGCCCTTGCAAATCCGCAGTTCAAGGAATATCCCGTATTCGGGGAATTCAGAGGAAATGATGACCCGGAGAAGATACTGATGCTTGACCCGCAGCCTCAGGTCATCTTCAAGATGTATTCCACTTCCGGCTATGATCCCGCAGAGTTGCAGAAAAAGACCGGGATACCTGTGATCGCACTCAACTATGGGGACATGGTCAACAACAAGGCAGACATGTACCAGTCCCTGCGTATCATGGGAGAGGTAATGGGGAAGGAGGATCGCGCAGAAGCTGTCATAGCCTTCTTTGAGGCAACCATCGCCGATCTCAACGAGCGCACGGCAGATGTCCCCGAGGAAGATAAGATAACCTGCTATGTGGGTGGCATAGCCCGCTCAGGCCCCCATGGATTCCAGTCAACAGAACCCACATATCCCCCATTCCTTTTCATAAATGCCGGGAACGTGGCATACGATCCCATGAACCTCAGCACTGCAGATGTTGCAAAGGAGAGCATACTTGGATGGGACCCGCAAATCATATTTGTCGACCTATCGACAACCCAGTCCGAAGACAAGTCCAGCGCCCTGTACCAGCTTCAGAACGACAACTCCTACAGGCAACTCAGTGCGGTGAAAAGCGGGGAAGTATATGGGGTGCTGCCTTATAACTGGTACACGCAGAACCAGGGTTCTGTGCTCGTAGATGCCTATTTCGCAGGCAAGCTCCTGTATCCTGACAGGTTTGAGGATGTGGTGCTCGATGATAAGGCAACAGAGATATACACGTTCCTGGTTGGCAGGGGCGATGAGGAGGCAGGCAGGAATGTCTATGACAGTATGCTGAATGCCTTCAGTATTCCTGCATTCACGAAACTGGACGTCTGAGAAAAACAATCATGGTGAAAGGAATGAGTGTTAAAGAAGGGGACATCGCCCAAAGATACCGGGAGCATACAGGCAGAAAAAGAACATATATCATGGCAGGACTTGCACTCCTGGCTGTGATGACCGTGCTGTCAATAGCGACCGGGTCTGTTGATATTCCCCCCGCGGATGTCATAAGGACGCTGGCAGGATACAGCGTTTCGGTCACATGGGACAGCATAATATGGAATGTCCGCCTGCCCCAGGTCCTGACAGCCATTGTAGCAGGTGCTGGGCTTGCTGTATCAGGAGTAGTGATGCAGTCCATACTCCGCAATCCCCTGGGTTCACCTTTCACCCTGGGGATATCCAATGCAGCAGCCTTCGGGGCTGCGTTCTCGGTCATTATCCTGGGCGCAGGCAGTACCAGCAGCCGGGTAGGGGATGCTGTGACCATCAGCAACCCTTATTTAACAACAGCGTCTGCATTCGTGTTTGCGATGCTTGTCACCGTGATCATCCTGATGTTCGTCAGGATAAGAGGGACCACTCCGGAGGTAATGATCCTTGTAGGTGTGGCCATGGGCTCGCTATTCACAGCCGGTACAATGTTCCTCCAGTACTTCGCCGATGATGTGCAGCTGGCGTCCATGGTGTTCTGGACCTTTGGTGATACTGCCAGGGCAAGCTGGGAGGAGCTGGGGCTTATTACCATCATAGTTGCAGTCTCGATCGTTCATTTCATGTTGAACCGCTGGAAGTACAATGCCATTGATGCGGGAGATGAGATTGCCAAGGGGCTTGGGGTCAACGTAGAGCGGGTCAGGCTCTGGGGAATGATATGGTCGTCCCTTGTCACTGCCATCATTGTGGCATTCCTGGGAGTGATCGGTTTCATCGGACTGATATGCCCGCATATGGCACGCCGCATCATCGGGGATGACCATCGCTTCCTGATAACAGGAAGCATTGTTATGGGATCCCTGCTGCTGCTCTGTGCAGACACCGTGGCAAGGGTCATGATACAGCCATACCAGCTTCCGGTAGCCATACTCACATCGTTCCTGGGAGCGCCTACTTTCATATACCTTATACTAAAAGGGAGAAGAATATGATATTAGAAGTCAACGGAGTGGAATTCCAGTACCGCAGCAAGGAAGTGCTGACGGACATAAGGTTCCAGCTCAAGAAGAACGAGATACTGGCCATACTGGGACCAAACGGCGTGGGAAAGACCACGCTACTGAAGTGCATGAACGCAATCCTCAAGCCAAAGAGCGGCACAATACTTGTGGACAAGGAAGATGTCCTCAAACTTGAGCAGATAGACATCGCAAGGCGTATGGGATACGTGCCCCAGCGCTGTGAACCTGCAAGGCTTACAGCATTTGATGCGATACTCCTGGGAAGGATGCCACATATCAAGTGGAACATATCACCTGAAGATGTAATGCTTGTGGAAGCCACAATTAAGAAACTACACCTTGAGGATATGGCACTTAGATACATAGATGAGCTCAGCGGGGGAGAGCTCCAGAAAGTGGGCATTGCACGCGCTATCGCACAGAACCCCAAACTGCTTCTGCTGGATGAGCCCACAAGCAGCCTTGACCTTAAGAACCAGCTTGAGATACTTAACATCATCAGGGATGTTGTCAGGAAGGAGCATGTCTCGGCAGTGATGACAATGCATGACCTTAACCTGGCGTTCAGGTATGCTGACAAGTTCCTGTTCCTTAAAGATGGGACTATCTTTGCGGCAGTGAGTATGGGAGATGTCACGCCGCAGATCATTGAAGAGGTTTACGGGGTGCCCGTCACCATACAGAACTACATGGATGTATCAGTAGTAATACCCGTATAACTAAAGAAACGATCGAAAATGTACTCTGATAATTCCGGTCAACAATCTCAAGCTCACAGCAAGTGCAAAGATAAGATATAGCCTGTTTATGGGGTCAGTATAGATGTCAGGCATGATCCCGGGCAATGCCAAAAAAAGTGATGTGTAAATAAAAATTAACGGTGGTAAAAATGGAAGTCCAATGCATAGGTAAGGTCAAAAGCTCATTCAGAGAACCGGCAAATCCGGAAGAAATGCGTAAAGCAAGAAGCATAATAGTAGTTAATGAGGAATATGAAGATGGATTGTACAGAATAGAGGAAAGCAAGCATCTGCAGGTGATCTTCTATTTTGACAGGTCAGAAGGGTATGAGCTAATAGCGAAGAGAAGGGTGGGGGGAGTGAAAGGTGTCTTTGCCTCCAGGACTCCGGGAAGGCCAAGTCCCATCGGGGTTACCGTTGTAGAGTTGATTGAAAGAAGAGGGAGGGAGCTGGAAGTTCATGGTCTTGATGCGCTGGATGAAACACCGGTGATCGATATAAAGCCATACGTACCTGCTTTTGACATGTCGTCCAAAGAAATTACTGAAAATATCTGATCTATTTTTTAAGGAAAATAAGACTAAAAAGGAAATATCACTGCACAGTCTTTGACAGACATAACTTGTTTGCTTGTTTACTTGTTTGCGTTGAGTGTAAAGGATTTGCTACTCTTTTTTTAACATCGTGAGCCTGAATCATTTATTCTGAAGATGCCAGACATCCGTAAGGCTACAGGGAGCAGAGGAGACGATCTGCAGGCAGCATACCGTTGCAGGTAAATATTGTGAAAATACGGGCATCAGAGGCTCAGGATCTTTTATCCTGCAACTTTTCCCTGATCCTCGTTACTACGTCCTGCACCTTGTCCCTGGCACCTACCTTGAGGGTCACATCTGCATAAGCGGCATAAAGGCCTGTGCGCTCCTGGTAGAGTTCACGCAGGCCCTTGCCCTTGAGACCTACCACGCCACGGGTGTCGATGTTAGAAAGCCTTCGGGCTATCGCCTCAAAGGGCACGTCAAGGTAAACGACGACGGAGCTGGCTTTAAGGAACTGCATCGACCTTTCGGAGTAAACCACACTTCCGCCTGTTGCAATGACGCTATTGTCCTTTAACTGAAGGCCGAGGATGCTCCGTTCTTCAACTCCTATCAATGCCATATCGCCCTGCTCGTCCACGATATCCTGGAGGGGGGCGCCGGCTGCATTGATTATAAGATCGTCCGTGTCGATGAAGCCATATCCCATAAGGCGGGCAAGCCTTTTACCGACAGAGCTTTTCCCGGCGCCCGGCATTCCTATCAGTGTTATTATCATAGTGTCTCTTGAATGGCGTTCATTCAGGTCCTTTGTTTTAGCTGCTTCGGGTGCAAGTGATCGCAGAAGCAGTCCTCAGTTTGTCAGCGCCTGTATCGGTGCTGGTATCCTGCCGCCCCTTGCAATGAACTTTTCGGAACTGTAGCTGTTCACAGGCATGACAGGTGCCCTGCCCAGCAGGCCGCCGAACTCGACAATGTCGCCCACGGTCTTACCCGGAACCGGGATGAGCCTTACAGCCGTTGTTTTCTTGTTTATCATGCCGATAGCCATCTCATCTGCGATGATGGCAGAAATAGTGGATGCGGGAGTATCACCCGGTATGGCTATCATATCCAGTCCCACCGAGCATACGCTGGTCATTGCCTCAAGCTTGTCCAGGCTGAGGGAGCCGCGCAACACTGCGTCTATCATGCCCGCGTCCTCGCTTACAGGAATGAACGCCCCGCTAAGGCCGCCTACGGATGAGGAAGCCATTGAACCGCCTTTTTTGACGGCATCGTTGAGCAGTGCAAGCGCGGCTGTGGTGCCGTGGGTGCCGCAGCTCTNNCCCATTGCCTCAAGTATTGCGGCAACACTGTCACCGATGGCAGGGGTCGGGGCGAGGGACAGGTCAAGCACTCCGAACCGGGCGTCCAGGCGCTTTGCAACCTCTTTGCCGATGACCTCACCCAT
>DANZ01000007.1:0-5603 GCA_002501695.1 Methanolobus sp. UBA474
TCAACCTCGAACGGCCCTACCCTGTAACCGGAGGTCTTGATGATATCGTCAGCCCGTCCCACGAACCAGAAGTATCCGTCCTCGTCCTTCCATGCCATGTCCCCTGTGTGATAGTAGCCGTCACGCCAGACCTCTGCAGTCCTCTCAGGGTCCGCACCGTATCCGGTGAATATTCCGGGAGGCTTTTCAAACCCGGTGTTGATAACGATCTCCCCTTCCTCGCCAACCTCGCACGGTTTGCCTTCTGCGTTTATCAGTTCTATAGAGTACTGCGGGGAAGGCTTGCCCATCGAACCGGGTTTTGGCTCTACCCAGGGATAAGTTGCAAGGGTGACGATGGTCTCTGTCTGCCCGAACCCTTCCATTAGCTTAAGCCCTGTGATCTCCAGGAACTTCTGGTAAACTTCAGGATTGAGAGGCTCTCCCGCTGTCACGCAGTAATCCAGACTACTGAGGTCGTACCTGCTCAGATCCTCCCGGATGAGGAAACGATAGATGGTAGGCGGAGCGCAGAAGGTTGTCACGCCATACTTCACTGTGTTCTCCAGCATCCTCTCTGCAGTGAACCTGTCATAATCATACACAAAGACCGCGCTTCCTGCTATCCACTGTCCGTATATCTTACCCCAGACACACTTTGCCCATCCCGAATCTGCCACAGTGTAGTGCAGGCCGCCGTCCGTCACATTCTGCCAGTATTTGGCGGTGATTATATGAGCCAGTGGATATGTGAAATTGTGCTGCACCATCTTTGGGAAGCCGGTTGTTCCTGAGGAGAAGTAGTTCAGCAATATGTCCTCATTAGTGGTAGCCTCTTCGCCGACCGGGCGCGCAAGATCAGCAGAGGCAGCTTCAAGCTCCTTATCGAACGATACCCAGCCATCTCTTTCCAGGCCGATCGCGATCCTGGTTTTGAGGATAACGCTAATCTCATTGTACGCATCGTCCACACAGTCCAGTATCCCTGCGTCCGGAGCAGCTACAACCATGCTGATCCCGGCACGCTGTACCCTGTACACGATATCCTTCTTAGTGAGCATGTGGGTTGCAGGAACAGCTATGGCGCCGATCCTGTGAAGCGCCAGCAGGAGGAACCAGAACTCATACCTGCTTTTGAGCATGAGCATTACACTGTCTCCTTTGCGGACCCCGTATCTCTTGAGAATATTGGCCGTCCTGTTACTGTAGCGGGCGAGATCCGCAAAAGAGAATATCTTTTCGTCGCCATTGTCGTCGCACCATACAAGAGCTGTCTTATCAGGCTGCTCCCTTGCGTAAACATCAACGACATCGTATGCGAAATTGAAATTGTCGGGAATGTTGATCCTGAAGTTCTCCCTGAAATCATCGTATGAATCGAATTCGCTGCGTGAAACGTAGTTTTTCAGTAGTGAAGTCATGATACCTCCGTTTTACATAATGACTGCAAGGAACTTTGCTGGCCTTCTTCCTACAGCCTGCATCCCGTGGGCATAGTTGGAATCAAAGAAAATGGAGTCCCCTTCTTCAAGGACTATCTCATTGTTATGTATGAACACTTTGAGGGTGCCTTCAAGCACATAATCGAATTCCTGACCAGGGTGGGAGTTCATCGAAGGGCCCGTACCCTCCGGTTTGGGGTCGACCTGCACCAATAGGGGTTCTGCTTTCTTGTGTACGAAATTCGAGGCTATGCTCTGGTATTTATAATCCTTGCGCCTGTCGACACCAACGCCTTTGTCCTTTCTTGTGACCGTGAACACATGCATCTTCGGGTCTTCTCCCGTAAGCAGTACGGTCATATCCACATTGAGATGCTGAGCGATCTCAAAAAGCATGCTTGCCGGGAAATCTTCTTCGGCATTTTCGTATTTTCTGTAAGCTGCAGCAGATATACCAAGACGCTGGGCCATCTCATCTGACAAAATGCCGCAGATCTCACGAAGTTCCCTGACACGGGCCGCAATTTCCTTTATTTTTTCCTGCATATTAGATCACTTCAGAGAATTTGAAAATTGATAACGGGCCACGCCCGCAAATGCCCTTTCCATTCAATGCCCGCCATACCTATCCCGGGGATTTAAGAGAGTTTCTGCAGATGCGCTACCCTATGATGACGGTTTCTTAAGTATTCCTATTATTTTAATATATTCATTTATTATGAGTGGTCATCCCGGAAGAATACAATGGAAGATGAGTGGTTTCTTTAGACATCAAAATATATATACATAAAAAAGAATGTCGCTATAGTGACATACATAAATAATCATCACTGCTTTATATCTTGGCTAACTATCCGTATCCAGTAATAAGAACGAACGATCCATATGCCTACCATTCTTGAGCGCCTGGAAAAGATAGAGTATGAATACCGACGTCAGATACTTCATGCTGCCTTTGGTCTGCTTATATTCACATTCCCCTTCCTTGATATCCTGACGCTTTTATTGCTTGATTTCCTGATAATCATCATTCTTGCATATTTTCCGGAATATCCGGTCATTGAGAAATTCCTCTATCGCAAGCCTGAACCTGGTTCCAGGGAAAGGCTTACTGATATGAACGATGGAGTAAAAAGCGCAAGGAATCTGGCCCTGTCAGTATTCATCATGCTGCTGATAAGCCAGATACTTGAGTTCACCCCACTTGATTTCCCTCTGTATGTAATAGGTGGCGCTATTGCAATAGCGACTTTTGGCAGCGGTGCAGCTTCATTCATCCGTCATCGCAAAAAACGGCATCTTAATGGCAATGGCATCTGGAGGAAAGCCCGTCATGAGCAACATATTCTTCCATCCAGCATAGTCATGCTCGGAATTGGTATAATTGCCGCATATGTTGCAGGAGCCTGGATAGCCGGTTGGGAGAACCTGGGTATCAGCAGGAACCTGATATTCTTCCTGGCGGTCATTGGTTCGATCACCGGAGCTCTTTTTGAATCCATTCCTTCTAAGGTGGATGATAACATCTCGGTCCCCCTGGGTGCAGGAATGACGATGTGGCTGTTCCACTCCTTCGGGTATTCGGTACCACCCTCTGAGATGTTCATGGCGCTTATGTTCTCCCTTGTACTGGGATATCTGGCTTACAGGGCGAGAATAGCAGACCTTTCCGCCCTTTTCAGCGCATCCCTTCTTGGCGTGCTGATCATAGTGTTCAGTGACGTCTCCTGGTTCATTCTGCTCCTGACCTTCTTCATCCTTGGCGGCGGGTTCACCAGATACAAGTACAAGTACAAGGAATCCATAGGTATAGCACAGTCAAAGGACGGTGTGCGCAGCTATGAGAATGTGTTCAGCAATAGCATGGCAGCTCTTGTGCTTGCAGTCCTTTACGGAATATATCCGCAGTATTCGGAGTTCATCATCTTTGCATACCTGGGAACAGTTGCAACAGCGACGGGTGATACTCTTGCAAGCGAGATAGGCACGACCGCACGCTCCCAGCCAATAATGATAACCACTCTGAAACCGACATATGCAGGAGTTGACGGTGCTGTGACCGTGCTTGGTGAGGCTGCAGCTATCCTGGGATCGATGATCATCGGTATCCTGGCCGTTGTCTTTGGCGTGCTTCCTGCGGACAGCGCATTCATAGTTATATTCATTACAACGGCGGGCGGTTTTCTGGGGACCAATGCTGACAGCCTTCTGGGAGCGACCCTTCAGCACAGGGGAATGCTTTCCAACAGCGGTGTCAATTTTGTGGCAACCTTTGCAGGCGCTCTCATTTCAGGCATTCTTTACCTGATAGTAGCGTAAACCGCAGTCTTAAGAAAAGTTATAACATATTGCAACAATGGTCCTGTATGAAAAAGAATGTCGAGATCAGAGGTATTGCCAGCGATACCCTTGATTTTATACTTGCGGCCAGTAAGTCAACATATCCGAATGAGTTTGCGGGGCTGCTCCAGGCCAGCGATGGCATCATTACGGATGTTCTCCTTCTTCCGGGAACGGAATCAAGTGAATCCAATGCGGTCCTGAAACTGTTCATGATGCCAAATATCTCTGCGGTGGGCTCGGTACACAGCCACCCGGGTTCTGTCGTGCGCCCTTCGCAGGCCGACCTGCATATGTTCAGCAAGACAGGCACTCACCATATTATAGTGGGGCATCCTTACGGCCGTAACAACTGGAAGTGCTATGACGGCAGCGGGCAGCCCGTTAAGCTGGAGGTGCTGGATGTTGAGCTGGAGGACGAGGAATTGCTGTAATATCAGGAATCCTGCAGCAAATTCTCAATAATTAACTGACCACAGGTTCCGTTTTTCAAAAAAAGTATATCTGATCAGTGCAGATTTAGAAAGGGGTTTTGGGTGTATGGGGAAGATAAAGGATATTGTTACTAAGACTCTGCACAAGTGGAGCAGTGATGACGGCATTACCGACAGTGCAGCGCTTTCATTCATAGTTCTGATGAGCCTGCCAGCGCTGTTATTATTCCTATTGTCCGTCAGCAGCTTCTTTTTAAGAGAGGAAACGATCCAGGAAGCGATCGTAGAGTACATATCGGATATTGCAACTGACACAACAATGGAAGCGTTACAGACGCTTTTCCAGCAGATCCCGGAAACCAGCACTATTACTCTGGGACTGCTGATAAGCTTTGCATTATTTCTATGGACTGCAGGAAATCTGTTCCTGCAGCTCGAGAAGACCCTTAACAGGATGTGGGAAGTATCATATGAGAAAAGAACATGGTATGAGGAGCTTATCAAGAAGAGGATATCCGCTTTTATCTCAGTCTTCATATTTGTCCTGCTTATTGTGCTGACCACCGTTTTTGATGTGATATTCTTTAGTATTTCGCAACAGCTGGACGAGTTTCTCCCGCTGCCTGCATGGACTATACAGTATACAAGCTCCATAGCCAATTTCCTTATACTTGTGCTCCTCTTTATTTACCTTTACAGGGTCCTTCCTGATACCAAGATGGATTACAAGTACGTCATTGCAGGCTCTTTCCTTACAGTGACACTCATCACAATAGGCAAATATGTATTCAGTCTGTATCTCAGGTATACCGATCCTACGGGCATGTATGGCAGCGTCGGCTCCGTACTTGCTCTCTTTCTGTGGATATACATGTCTGCTATCATTGTTACTGTTATAGTGGAATTCACGAAGGTATATGCAGACTATGAGACTGACCAAAGGAAGGAGCAGATCCGCAGGTCTGCGAACGATTAAACTTAAAGTGTGGTAATCAATAATATAATGTGAGGGCCAACAGGCCAGGGGGATTTAAATGACAGAAGAGATCAGGCAGAAAGTCGTGAATTATCTTTCCAGCCACCAGTGGCTGAACCTGGGTACAGCCGACAGAAGTGGGAAGCCAATGGTGCATACAATGGCCTTTGCCTCCGACGGGGCAACGGTCTACTTTGTGACCGATAAGAACACACACAAAGTCGCAGACATTATGGATAATCCCAATGTAGCATTCACTGTGGACGATGATGATGTGCAGGTAATGCAGATAACAGGCGTCCAGATGCAGGGGAAGGCGTCCCTTGTCACGGACAGGGAGGAGACCAGCAAGGCATTCAGGCTCATGGCTGAAAAGTATCCTTTCATGGCTGATATGCCATCAAATCCTGACAATGTTTTCTTTAAAGTGGA
>DANZ01000007.1:5610-12118 GCA_002501695.1 Methanolobus sp. UBA474
TATCAGGTTTGCGTCCACTCGTTCTGACGGGTGGACCCGCCTTTTTAAAGATCAGTCCTTATCCAGAATATCAGCAAGGACATCACTATTTTCCTGATTCCCTTTACTGATGACCGAAAGATTGCCATTGGTTTCCAGGACCACAGCTTCCACATCACTGGTGCCTGATCGCCCTGTACTGCGTATGGCCTGTTCTATTTCTTCTGCTATTATCCTTGTTCTTCTCATGTTCTTTGAAAGGTATTCCCCTTTATAGTAAAGCAATCGGGGTTCATTCTTGACTGCCTTCTTTATAAGGCCGGACCTTACGGTCAGCCATGTGACCATAAACTGCAGGCCTACAAGCAATGCGAAAGCCATTATGCCGTCTATTAGCGCAATGTTGCCAAGAAGAAGTGTTGCAAAAGTAGATCCGATAGTCACTGTAATGATAAGATCAAAAGCATTCAGCTTTGATAAGGTGCGCTGGCCAGTGGTTCTTAGGAGAAGCACAAGCGAAATGTATCCGCAAAAAGCAAAAATAACTATCCTCAGTACGTTTTCCCAGCTACTGAAGAAAATACCAATAACTACCACCCTCCATGTTAAGAAATCCTGCTTTGGCTATCCTGCTGCGGGAGAATACAGTAACCCTTACTATAATGCTCTCATTGTCAGTACAGGATTGTAGCCGATAGTATATAGTCTCTGCTTACTTCGGAGGAAACAAAAGAACAAATGGGTGGTACAGCATTTGTTCTTTTGTCGGAAAACCTCCCACATATCTGAAATCTTTTTAGTTCAGTAAGCAGTGCGTCAGGAATGAAACCAACAGAAACGTTACCATTACTGCGGATCATCTTGCCAGTGGCCGAACCGACGTCATGTCATGCTTAATCATGATATTGAATGCATAAGATGTACATATAGTTTTTCTTATTTGCCATTATTAATCATGGAAATTGCTTTGTTTATTTTCACTGATATCCTCCTGGAATTTGAGTCACTTGCAGAGAAACATATAAGTCAGCAGTCCGTAATAGGAAAGTCAGATAGATATGGACAGATTATACAAGTATTTTCAGCAGCCGAATTTCGCGACCAGCTCGGGCATGCAGTTGACAGAGATCTCGGCAGGCTATGCCAAAGCAGAGATGAAAATAGAAAAAAGGCATCTAAATGTACTTGGTACTGTACATGGAGGAACTATATTCACGCTTGCAGATATGACATTTGCAGCCGCCTCCAATTCACATGGCACGGTTGCAGTAGCCATAAATGCGGATATCTCTTTTGTTAAGGCAATAAGCGAAGGCTACCTGTATGCAGAGGCAACGGAAACCTCGATAAATCCCAAGATAGCGACCTATACTGTCGCTGTCACAAACGAGAATGGCGATACGATAGCGATCTTCACCGGAATGGCCTACAGAAAAAGGGACCCTCTCAGGATCCCTGATTGAGCACGGTATTAGAGAAAGTATTTCAGACCAGTTCCCGAGGCTGCTTGTGCTCTGGCAATGCCGGAAGTGGCATCGTGTTGATAAGTATCGGCGATTCAACCTCTTTTGCCCTTTCAAGGAGCAGTTCCTTTCCTTTCTGGGTTATGGCAAACAGTGGCACTGCTGTGCCCACCTGGGCAAGCGGTTTGACTATTTCCCGGATGTGTTTTGAAGCACATGTGGTCACAATATCGAGGTGCTTCACCAGTTCAGTGGCAAACTCCCTGTCAATGCCCGTAACATGAGCTCCTATGATGGTCAGGTCAAGTCCCATCTCCTGTTCCATCCTGCGCAGTTCTTTTGCAGTTTCCGGGAACACAACCGTCACGGCTATCTTCCTGTAACCCAGCTCTGCTGCTCTTTTCACTCCGCCTGCAGGATCTATCCTGGCGCCTGAGGGATCCAGGACAATGCCTCCCCGGTCTGCAATTGCATTGATTGTGGCTTCTATGGGCTCGGTCTCAACAAGACCGGAAATGCGGGCGCCCATGCCCTGCACCAGGGAAGGATTATTTGTTATGACAGTGCCTGCACCGTCGCAGACTGTAACGGTGGTGTCGAGCAGGCCCTTATTGAGGCCGGTCATCATAACCTCGGATGCGCCGAAACCAACAAAGACATCCATCTCGAGTTTCCTTTTGTCGGTAAAGAGCCCGAAATCGCGGATGCGGAATTCCATGTTCTTTTTGACCTCTTCCCGGGTTATCTCCCTGATGCCTCTTGCCTTTTCAAAGATCGGACACCAGGCTATCTGCGGTTCTCCTACCTCGACAACCTTTCCATCCTTTACAACAACACGGGCCTTTCCCAATATTTCCATCACATGAGGCATTCTATCACCATTTTATACGTTATAGTACTGAAAAACATAATTAAAGTGCGTTCCTTCTGTCGATAACTTTCTTTGACTTGCCCTCGCAGCGGGGTATAGTGCCCTTCTCGACAAGTTCCACAGCCGTCCTGATGTTAAGCACGCTCTTCAGCTCATTCTCCACGTGCCTCTTCACAGCTGCAAGGTCTTTGAGCTCGCCTGTGAATGCGTTCTCTTCGAGCTCCACCCTCACTGTGAGCTCGTCCAGCATTTTCTGATTCCTGTCCAGGATGACCTGGAAGTGCTCTGTTATCTCAGGCACTTTGGAGATGATATCCTCGATCTGTGAGGGGAACACGTTGATGCCCCTGACAATGAGCATGTCGTCGGCTCTTCCCAGCAACCGGGATATGCGGGTGGTGGTGCGTCCGCAGGAGCACTCACTCTCCAGCAGTCTTGTGATGTCACCTGTCCTGTACCTGATAATGGGCAGGGCCTCCTTGGTGAGAGATGTCAGGACCAGTTCCCCTTTTTCTCCTTCAGCCACCTGCTCCCCTTCCTCGTCAAGCACTTCCACAAAGAAGTGATCGTTCCACAGGTGCAGACCGTCCTGTTCCTGGCATTCGAATGCAACTCCTGGCCCCATGAGTTCGGAGAGGCCGTAGGAGTCGTAAGCTTTTATGTTGAGGCTGTTCTCCAGTTGTTTGCGGGTGTTGGAGGACCATGGTTCAGCGCCGAAACATCCTACCTTCAGTGAGAGCTCGTCCACAAGATCCATCTCACGTGCAGTCTCCGCCAGATAAAGAGCGTAAGAAGGAGTACAGTGAAGGGCAGTGACGCCAAAGTCGATCATCATTTCCAGCTGGCGGGCCGTATTGCCTGTGCCGCTTGGCACTGCCATGGCCCCTATCTTCTCAATGCCATAATGGAAACCCAGGCCGCCGGTGAACAGTCCGTAATTGACAGCGTTCTGAAATACATCATTCTCATCCAGCCCTACCATTGTGAAGTTCCTTGCCATCAGGTCTGACCACGTTTCCAGATCGTTCCTTGTATATCCGACGACTGTTGCTTTCCCGCTGGTGCCGGAGGATGCGTGGATGCGGACGATGTCTTTTTTAGGGACCGCAAAAAGGCCGAAGGGATAATTGTCACGAAGATCGGTCTTCCTGGTCATGGGTAGCTTCCTTATATCCCCGCCCGATAGAATGTCGTCCGGTCTGATTCCAAGCTGTCTGAACTTTTCCCTGTAGAAGGGAACATTTTCATAAACCGCTGCAGCCGTCTTTTTCAAACGTTTTGATTGCAATGCTGCAAGTTCTTCCTTTTTCATTGTTTCATACTTTGGCTGCCAGTATCTCATAAGAACATCTCCGCTTCCTTTCACATAGAACTCCCCATTTAAATTATTTGCTATCGTTACCGGATACCGTGCTCTTGCTGCCTGGCCAGCATGAACATCAATCACAATTATATAGACACTATATTATAAATTAGGTACTAAAAAAGGTTATTTATGAACATGACCTGTCAAATTATGTTCACATATTATTTTTCATTGCCATAATATATAAAAGCGACTACATTATCTATTTCATTTATGTGTAAGGTAAAAGAGATGGAAATGCACTTTGTGAAGAGGTGCCTTTTAATTGCATTCTTAGTCTCTTTAGCCTGCATATCCGTTACAGCCGCTGATGATACTGGTGTCACTGTGGAGATCGATTCTGATTACAGGGTGACACCTGAAAGTGGAGTAGTGCATGTTACAAAACAGGTCGCTTTCATCAATACCGACCTAAATACCAGATACAGACGCGGCTATTACTCTTCTTTTAATCACTACTTGCCTGAAAACGCAAAGAACATAAAGGCATATGATACCGGGAGGGCAATAACACTCCGGAAGGCTCAGGAAGGTTATCATGTGCTCCAGTTCAACCGGAAGGTATGGTATGGAGAAACCTATACGTTCTATATTGAATATGAGCTGGACATCAACAGGAACACTGCTGCATTCTACATCCTCGAATACGGAGATAATACGGAAGTAACGCTGGAAGTCCCATCAGGTTTTGATACGCACCTGGCAAGAGACGGTTACGAGGTGGAAGAAAAGCAATATTCCAGCGTATATAAGTTCCAGAAGGGCATGGACTGGAAAAGATCATGCCTTGTGAGCACTATCAGGCACACCGACTATTTAGTTCTTAATGATGTGGCCCATCTTCAGGAAAGAGACGTCCGGGTACAGATAAGGTATTGGGAGGGAGAAGAAGCATGGGCGCAACAGATGCTCGATACTGCCCTGACAAGCTTACCCATACTGGAAGAGACGTGGGGCATGCCTTATCCGGCATCCTATGACATTATAATCACACAGGCAAACATCACTGAGACCGGCGGCTATGGTGGTTACAACCAGGGGAAAAAAGGAATCTCGATACTGTATACGTCAAGCAATGAGATATTGATCCACGAACTGGCACACTACTGGACACGTGCCTGCAACTTTGATCAGCTATGGATGGATGAGGGATACGCTGACCTGTACACTTACATAGTACTTAACGAGACAGATCCCGAAAAGGCAGTTGAGAGAAGGGACCGCTTCCTGCAAAAATATGAGAACATGAAGGAAGATCATGACTTCCCGCTCTCAGACTGGGATATACCTGACAGCATCAATAGCTCGACAGGGGAAAAAGTGGATTTCGGATACAAAAAGTCATTTGCACTGGCTTATGAATTATATGAGGACATAGGTATTGAGAATATGAAGAGCACCAACCTGCAGTTCGCAGCTTCAGGAACACCTGTCAGTGAAGAGATGTTCGTGGATATGATCAGCACTTCATCAGGCAGTGACCTTACCGCTATAGAAGCTTACATATATTGACTGACAGAACTATTCAAATGGCGGTCAGAGTGAGTTTTATTCTGATAAACAAAGTGTAGGCATATACGCTTATAATAATAAAATATACTCATGTGCAGGATATATTTATTAAGTTGAAAGGTGTACTAATTCGGGGGAGATCATGGTTAATAGTGCATGTAGTCCAAAATCGTATGATGCGAGGGAGTGCAGGGTCATGCAAAAGCACATAGAGCCGATGGAGCTATTCAGCTCGATCCTGGATATAATGACATCCGGCCGCAGAACGGATGAAGTGTTCGAACAGGTCGTCCATCAGATACCTTCCGCTTTTTCAGGCGCCGGACCGACTTCGGTGATGCTGGCATGGGACAGCCATGTATTCAAGTCCCGGGAATTTGCAGATAATGGCGAGATGATCAGCAGCGCGATCATGGTCAATAGCCTGAAAGCAGGAAATATAGAGGTTTACCGGAACTATCCGCGAGTGGGTATAAGCAGGATCGATGCAGATCTCCCGGGATATGATGACAGGGCGACCCTGGACCGGATAGCAATGCTCATTGGAAAGGGGCTTGAAAACCGGCATATGCTGGAAAGTGCCCAAAGATCCGGGCAGAGTCTCAGATCGATCCTGGACAGTATGGAAGACCAGGTATTCATCTGTGAGCATTCGGGGAAGCCGGCCTATGTCAACAAGGCTGTCGTCAGCCATCTTGGATACAGCGAGGGAGAACTTCTCAGCATGCCGGCTGCAGGCCTGATAGCCAATAGCGGTAAAGAGATGCTGCGGGTCATAGCGGAACAAATAGCGAGGAACAAGAAGGCTGTTTTCGAGATCACTCTTTGCAGGAAGAACGGTTCTGAGATACCTGTGGAGGCCAGTGCCAAAATAATTATGCATGAAGACCGGGAGGTTTTACTTTGCGTAGCAAGAGAAGTAACTAAGAGGAAAGAAGCAGACCATGAACTTCAGCGGTGTATAGATGATCTCAAGGAGTCCAATAACCTCAAGGAACTTTTCACAGATATCATCCGCCATGACCTGCTGACTCCTGCAGGTATTGTCCTGGGGTTCACAGAAGAGCTCCAGAGGCGCTCCTGCGATGAGGATACGGCCTTTGCCCTCAGAAGGATACATGAGAACACCAGGAAGCTTATAGGACTGCTTGACTCGGCCACCAAGTTAAGTAAACTGCAGAAGATAGATGAGATAATTTTTGAGAGAATAGACATTGTGCCGCTTTTCCGCTCATCTGTCGAGAACTTCAGGACGGATATTGAAGAGAAAAATCACAGTGTCGAGCTGGACGCGACCGCTGTGTGCATTGCGATGGC
>DANZ01000006.1 GCA_002501695.1 Methanolobus sp. UBA474
GAACTGCCAAATCCAACGTCAGACAGGAAATAACTCCTGCCTCCACTTGCTATTTAGGCGGTGATTGTAATTGTTCCCGCGCATTGCGCGAGGACTGCTAAAAGAGCACGATCTTATATAAAGCTTCCGACCCGCCCGGGCCGAAGGCAAAGATCCGTATCTTTTACCAGCGCATTTCCCCGCACGTTGCGAGGACTTCTTTAAAGGCATTGTTCCTATTTATACCTTGCGACCTCACTAGGCCGGGGACATATTTAGGGAGCCTTCCTTAGAGAATGGTGGCATTCCACCATATTTCTATCGGGATTTTAACTATTGATGTTGATTCAATATATAGATTGTGGCCATCAAAGTCCACTGCAAGCCGGCTTGAAAAAATACCCGGAGATCTGCGCATTCAGCCCGTTACATTAATGCCGGAATACAATATGTGCATCCCGACCAAAAATACATATCTAAGTCCCAATGTGCAATCGCGATAATAAGAAACAGGAAGCATATACGCAACATTTAACAACGAATGATACATAGCAGTACTATAAATCCGAGAATAATCGATCTAATAAGGAGAGGAATATCACTGCAAAGAAAAAATGCCACCACGGAAAGCTCTGAACTTGACGCAGTCACCAGGGTCAGAACTCCGCGCAAAGAGAACAAAGAAGTACTTGCGATCGTCGAGAACATGCTTGGAGCAAACCACGTCAGACTCAGATGTATGGACGGTGTGGTAAGAATGGGCAGAATACCCGGTTCCATGAAAAAGAAAACATGGATCCGCGAGGGTGATATTGTAATAGCGGTACCATGGGACTTCCAGAACGAAAAAGCAGAGGTCATATGGAAATACACACGTCCGCAGGTAAACTGGCTGGAGCGTAAAGGATACCTGAAAGGTTAATCAATAATGAAAAAAGAAGTTACGAAAGAAGTACAACGCATCGACACTCTAAATGATAAGATGCGCATGAGGCGCAAAGACAGCAATGCACTCAAAGTAATTGAGAATGTATTTGACGATGCCACCCTCAAAACCCTTTACACGATATGTAACAAGGGTATACTAAAAGCGCTCGGCGGTTCTATCAGCACCGGCAAAGAGGCAAACGTATTCCTGGCGGAAGGAGAAGACAGGACTCTCGCGATCAAAATATACAGGATATCTTCAAGCACATTCAACTCCATGGAAGAATACATACTTGGAGATCCGAGATTCCGCAATATCAGGCACTCCAAGCGTGACATTATATTTGCCTGGACAAAAAAAGAACACAGGAACCTGGAACGTGCGATCGAGGCAGGGGTAAAAGTGCCCGTACCCATAATTTCCGAGCGTAATGTACTTGTCATGGAATTCATGGGCAAGGACGAAAGATCGTACCCGCAGTTAAAAGAAGCAGGGGTTAGCAGCGAAAGTGCCAAAGCTACTTTTGATACCATTATCAAATATATGGAACTACTCTACACAAAGGCCAACCTTGTGCATGGAGACCTGAGCGAATATAACATCCTGATCGATCCAGACACCCTGGAACCCATATTCATAGACATGGGGCAATCAGTCACTCTTGAACATCCCAGGGCACAGGAATTCCTGCGGAGAGACATAGAGAATATAGTACGCTATTTTAAAAAATATGGAATTGATGCAGATTCCGAAAAGCTCTATTCGACCATTCGGGAAATAAAAGATAAAGCCCAAGAGTAACTGAGCATTATAAACATACACGGTAGATTCACTATGACACATGTAAAAGTTCCAAAGGATAGAATTGGTGCCATCATTGGCCCCAAAGGTAGCGTTAAACAACTCATCGAAAGCAAATCTGGTGCCGAGCTGAATATCGACAGTGAGAACGGAGTGGTAGAGATCATTCCCGGAGAAGAACCTGTCGGAGCAATGCGGGCTGCAGAAGTGGTGAACGCTATATCAAGAGGGTTCAACCCGGAAAAGACCTTGGGTATGCTTGACGACGACATGCTGATGCTTGAAGTAATGGACCTCTCCAAGATAACCGACACCCAGAAAGACCTTCTCCGCCTAAAGGGCCGCATTATCGGCAAAGGCGGAAAGACCAGAGAAATAACCGAAAGGCTCATAGGAGTAAAAATATCGGTTTACGGGAAGACAGTAAGTATCATAGGAGGACCCGAACAGAATCAGATCGCAAGGACATCCATTGAAATGCTTATAAATGGGGCATCCCATGGAAGCGTATATAGTTTCCTGGAAAAAAAGAGGCAGGAACTTCTCCAGTCCAGGCTTGACTACTACGGATGAGGGCGGATACATTACAGGAAAAATATTTAAATCAGTTAGAATGATATACCATCGGTGCAAATATGAGAGGCTACTTTACCAGGTCTGAAACAAAGATGTATGCCATCTTTGCATTGATCTTGCTGCCCATAGCAGTCCTGTGCTACAATGAAAGCCTGCACATAGGAACCATATCATCCTTCTGGCTGATGGTCATACTTATTCTGATGATAGTTGGCTCATTCATAGAAATACCGGTTGCAACCATACGTTCCAGGAAAAATGAACAGCTTTCCAGATTTGCACCCCTGATGGAAGATATATATGCCGTCCCCCTTGTCAAGGAACTTAATAACGGCAAGGAAAGAGTGTTCGATACTACAATTACAGTGAACATGGGAGGCTTTATAATTCCTGCAATAGCCATAATCTATCTTTTGTTCACACAGCCAAACAACACAGCCCTTGAGATATTGCTCATAATGATAGTCGCCGTTACTCTTCTGTCAGAGATGGTGAACGGTGTCGGAACCGTCGTTCCGGAATACATCGGTATACTGGCCATTCCCTTTTCATTGCTGATAGCGCCTCATGAAACAGCATCATTAACATTCATTGCAGGAATAGGAGGCATACTGCTTGGAATAACAGCCATGACACTAACTTTCAATAAAGAAAAGTACGGCAGTGCCTACCTGAACATAGGCGGTGCCGGGAGCTTTAAGGCGATCTATGTAACAGCTCTTCTAGCAAGCCTGGTATCATACTTCGCCTGATGAAGATCCAGTTCTTTCAGCTCTGCGTTTTTCCATTCTTGCCTGCAGCACAGTTGGCGGCAGGTTCAATGCACGATATTTGGCGATTCCCGAGTTGGTGAACCTGAAAGGCTGCGGCGTATGGTCTACGCGTGTCGCCCTCATTTTCTGCACAGCCATCACCGGCATGGGAGTAGTATCAATGTCATTGGTCGGGACAAAGTCCAGAAATATGACCCCGTCCCCGAGGAAATCGAAATCGTCGAATTCTTTCGTGTCGATACCGTGAGTCTTTTCAGTGATGAGCAGAGACGTGATCATGTTCTTTTTCAGCAATCTGTGAAGTCCGCGCCATGCTATAGAGGTCCTGAAGTCCCCCGGGGCGGTGAAAACATTCAGCGAATCGAAGGCAACGCGATCAGGTTTATGAGAATCGATTATTTCGATCATCTCTTCAGAAGTGAGCATCGAAATGCCGAATATCTCCAGATAGCCATCGTCAATGTACTTTCCGACATCCCATCCAAACCGGGCAAAATGCTGGACCAATTGCTGAGCTCTTTCCTCAAATGAGAAAAAGATACATCTTTCCCCGTTCTTCACACCTTCCATAAGATATTGCATTGAAAAGGTAGTTTTCCCTGTACCGGGAGGACCTGTAACAATAACAGCAAATCCTTTAGGGAAGCCACCTTCAAGGAAATCATCAAGCCCTGGGATGCCCGTGCTTATACGCTTGATGATACGGTCAATGTTCTGGGTATCTAGTTTAGCCTTGAAACGAGTAGCATCAAGATTAAGTAGTGCTTTTTCAAGCACAACGTTCTTTGCACCAAGTTCTTTTTCATACCTATCAAGGATCTTGATAGCATCAGCACTTAATGTAGTATGAATAGGGAATTTTGTTTTCATCACACCACCATGTACATAATAACGCATTATATATTTAAAATGTTATGGTATTACATGCACAAGTAAATTCCCATGTTCATACATCATTGTCATTGTCGCCATCATTCCCATCGTCATCTTCATGGACAGTCAGGCCTCTCCCGGGAAGGAAATTACCGCGTCCCCTGGGAGCAAGAATCTCACCGTCCCATACGATCTCGCCTCTGGCTATCGTGTATTGCGGGAAGATGCCTTCCATCCCCTCATATGGTGTCCATCCAGCCTTACTATGCAGACGGTCCCCTTTTATCTCGCTCGACTGGTGCGTGTCCACAACTATCAGGTCCGCATCATACCCTTCCGCGAACACTCCTTTGGAATAACGATCAAGACCAAATATCCGGGCAGGATTCCTGCTTGTAACATCGATCATCCTTTCCAGCGGCAAGAGATTCCTTTTCACAGCAGTGAGCATAAGAGGAAGTAAAGTCTCAACTCCCGGTACACCTGATGGCGCTTTCTTTATATCCGCTTCTTTTTCGGCTTCAGTATGTGGGGCATGATCAGATGCTACCATGTCTATCGTACCATCATTGAGCGCGTTCATAAGGGCTTTGACATCATGATGGCCCCGCAGAGGAGGGTTCATTTTTCCGAACGAGCCAAGGCGCTCCCAGTCCTTTGTTGAAAGGAAGAGGTGATGTGGAGTGACCTCACAGGTCATCCCCGAAGGAGAAGAGGACTTCCGGGCAACATACTTCTCCTTGCGCAGCAGTCCTACCGTCTCCAGAGCACTTATGTGGCAGAAATGCGCTTTTGTTTTGTTCTTCTTCACCAGCCCAATAGCCTTTTCGACTGCAATAGCTTCACACAGATTAGGCCTGGCCCTTGAATGTGACTGCGGGGAAAGATCATCCTTCAGATAAGCTTCGCATTGCAGCCTCATAGCTTCGTCCTCTGCATGAATGCACGCCATCGAACCTAAACCTGTGATGACGGACAATGCCTCATCCAGGGTCTCCTCACTGATATTTAACTCCCCTGTAGACTGGGCCATGAATATCTCACCAAAGGCGATCACTCCAAGGCCCCAGAGCTCGGCAAGCTTTTCGATGTTCCCGGTGACGCCTCCGTAAATACCAAAATCGATGACAGATTTGCGATTTGCAAGTTTGAGCTTTTCCCTGAATGACTTCCTGTCGGTTATCGGAGGTATCGTATTAGGATGCTCCAGGACCGTGGTAATGCCCCCAGCTGCCGCAGAACAGGAGCCGGTATACCAATCTTCTTTTTGTGTCAGTCCCGGCTCCCGGAAATGCACATGTACATCAATACCCGCAGGCAAAGTAAGGGAGCCTTCTGCATCAATGACCTGATCCAGTCTCTGGATATCTATATCTTTCCCTATCTTTGCGATCTTCCCGTTCTGGACCAGTACCTCGGCAGGCTGAAGATAATTATTGAAGAAAATCCTTGTGTTCTTTATAAGAATATCAGGCATAACACCATTTATATTATTCAGTGTATATGCATGTTATGATAGATGGCAAGTTTCCAGGACAGCAAGGCAGAAACATCATACCTGCAATCACTCAGAAGAT
>DANZ01000053.1 GCA_002501695.1 Methanolobus sp. UBA474
GTTATGAAATTAGAACGCGGGCAGATCACAACAGGAATGTCCCTGTCCGCTATCTCCCTCAGGTCATTTCTCTGCGCCTTTGTAAGATGTATCAGGAGATCAGGCTCCAGGGAAAGCGCCTTTTTGATATCGCTCCTGTCATTTTCACCCGCATGGATGGCGAATATCTTCTTATCCCTTTTGGAATATTCTCTGATGTGTTTAAGGGTTTGGATGTCCGTATCATTAGCGCCACTCATTCCGATACCTTCAGATATCTCCAGGATCTGCTCTATTTCTCTGTACAGGACTTCACCGTCGGCGCCAGGGTCCCTTGGCCTCCCCAGTTTCACGCATTCGATCTCAAGCTCGCCAATCGCTTCCCGAAGAGCAAGGATCCCCTGCAGGCCACCCTCCCTGAAATCCGCAAAAGCGCACGTGCCGGTCATGATCATATCCTGTATGGAGTGTTCCATTGCCTCAACAAGTTCGATGTAAGGTGTTCTGTTGAGCACCTGATGCTTTAATCCTTCCGGAGGTTTTACAAGAGCGTTGAGATCCCTTTTTACATAATGGTCTGTACATTCTCCTAGTATGGGGTCTTTGAGCACAGAGTCTCCTATGTGAGTGTGCGCATTTATGAAACAGGGCGCGATGATGTTCTTTGAGTCGGTCTTTTCCTCAGAGACCTCTGTGATGATGCCATCCCTGATGACTATGCATCCTTTGATGATATCCATCTCAGGACCGTAAATGATAGTCCCGTAAACTGTCTTTTCAGTGGCCATTTGCATCATCCGGTATAATAAACTCAACCGCAATCCTGGTAACAGTGAACTGACTTCAGGCAATATGTTACTATTATTTGTTTGCTGTAGTGATGTCGTTAAATTTATATATTAGTTTCTATAAGGTACAACTGCGTATTGTTAGGTCCTTGCATGAGACCATGGCAGAGCCTATCTGTGATTGTACAGACAACCTCAATGCGCTACACACACGATAATGCGATAAAAGCCTGTCACGAGGGAAACCGGGAGGGACAGCGGGGATCCCAGAGGATGAACTTCCGGAGTTAGTGCGTCAGGCAACAGCATTATCACTTTGATTTCTACAGTTTCGCTGTTATACCCGGTGATCCCATGTCTTTTGAGGATGCAATAAAGTGTGTTGAAGGCGGTGTCATTATAGATGTCGAGGTAACGCCTGGTTCCCGGAGGACATGTATTCCTGGAGGTTATAATCCCTGGAGGAAAAGGATCGAGGTGAAACTCTCCGAAAATGCCCGCAAAGGTAAAGCTAATGAACAGTTAGTGGAAAGTCTTTCTTCACTGTTCGGGCTGAGGGAATCGGATGTTTCTATCGTCACAGGCCTCAAGTGTGCCAAAAAATCTGTTCTGGTTACCGGTATCGGGCGGGAGCGGGCGTTGTCAGTATTGAAAGAAGGTCTTGACAGTATCCAGGACTGACGCAGCACGCTCCGTATTCTCATCTCGCTATTAATCATTCTGATCTTCCCTCGCAAGGCAATGGGTTAAATACTTTCACTGAGCTTGGCTGCAGTTAATATAATCTCAATGGCTATGTAATCATTGAGGTGAAATAGATGGATGATTTCTTTCAAAACCTGGTAACACGGGCTGCTTACTATGAACAGTTCGAGGAATTCGTTCGCTATTATAAATGATCGTATCGTACCTGCCGTGCTATCCCTCCTAATCCCAAAAGCTATCAGCTTTCATGAACGGCAGGTCCTATACTTTCAATTCTTTTCAATTTAGCAGTTGCCACTAGATATCTGAAGCTGTTTTCACAACACAGGCAATATCGTGACAGTCATCTTTTAATCCTAGTACCATTAATCACTGGAAGATAAAAGACACATGGAATGAGCATTTTCATTTCAGGTCGCCATGTTCCTCTTTACCTATCTCATCACGGACCATGACTGATAATCACAAGCAGAACCGGCCTTTTAAAGCGCCTTTACATGTATATGAGAAAAGGCTTGAGAGCATTGAAGAGATACTCTCAGAGATGATACAGCTCGCCTCAGAGGACAGGATCTTCATAGTTGAAGGTAAAAGGGATGTCCTGGCTCTCAAAAAGCTGGGTGTCGATGGCCACTTCGAGATCGCGACACAGCGCTCATTGTCTAACTTTTGCGAAAGTATCGCTCAGCTCAATGAAAAAGTGATCATTCTTACAGATTGGGACCGGCGCGGGAATATGCTGATGCTCAAGATGACAAAGCATTTCCATTCACTCGGTGTGAACCCGAATCTTAGGATAAGAGAACGCCTGATATCTATAGTCCAGAAAGAAATAAAAGATGTGGAAAGCTTGCCTACCTATATATTAAAATTGAGGCAGATAACAGGGAATTCCACAAACTGTACTTTTTTTACTGACTAAGGTTAAATTACATCCGGATGATGGTGTGGCTCCCAGGTTCTTTCAAACTCCGGGTAAAGTTCGGACTTGTCCATCAGTTCCGCATATACATCATGTCTTGGACTAACGATCACCACATGAGCAGGCGGATGTATCTTTCTCAGTTTACTAATAGCTGCACCTGCATTGTTGTCCAGCTCTACCAGTGCGGCCGAATTACATTTTGCCCGGAGGGGCACGCCAGCAACACTAACAAGCAGGTTATCTGCAAAATTGGGCTCGATCCTTTTCGGCTTGGATGCGAACCTCATGTGCCCGTAGTGCTCAAGGTCATGTAATGCAACATTCACTTTATCCGGATTGTCGCCTCGGATAACGGCAAACGATTTTACTTCGATCCCCATTTTATATTCTCCCCCTGTGTTTTTCATGCTCGTTTTACAAATACTGATCCCTTTCTACCTCTCCACAAGTAGCATAAGGAATACCACATTAAATCATATTAAAACTTTGCGTATAATAAACTTTTCTAATAAATATAAGAAGGAAATAATATTAGTTAGGGCATATTTATTTGCCAAGCTCTTTTGACCGGTTGGAGGATGCAATTACCGCCTTCATAAAAGCTGCTCTTATGCCACTCTCTTCAAGCTCATATATACCCCTGATCGTAGTTCCTCCGGGAGATGTTACCATATCCTTGAGTTGTCCCGGGTGAATATTAGTTTCAAGCATCATCTTTGCAGCACCAAGTACTGTCTGTGCTGCAAGTATCAGGGCACTATTGCGGTCAAGCCCTTCATGGACCCCGCCGTCAGCCATGGCTTCAATGACCGGGAATATAAAAGCAGGGCCACTACCCGAAAGCCCGGTGACTGCATCCATCAGGCTTTCCGGAATGAGTATTGCCCTGCCCACTGACTGGAATATCATGAGGACATCGTCTGCATCCTCTGCGGATGCATTCTTACCTTGTGCTATTGCAGAGGCGGCTTCTGCCACGGTTGCAGCTATGTTCGGCATGACCCTTACAACACGCGTTCCCTCATTGAGCTCGTTCTCAATGGCCTCAAGCTTCACACCTGCTGCAATAGAGATCACAATTTTGTCTGGGGTGACAATATCCTTTATGGAAGAGAGGACGGATTTCAGTATCTGTGGCTTCACAGCCAGTACGATGATGTCCGAGTTCTTTACAACTTCTTTGTTATCCTGTGTAACATTGATATGCAGGCTCTCACGAAGCTCCCTGAGCGAAGCTTCGAATACGTCACTGGCATAGATGCCTGAACTGGGGATGACTCCTGCATCACATATTCCTTTGATCAGCGAGCCGCCCATCTTTCCGGTTCCGATAAAACCAATTTTCTTACCAGCCAAACTCATAATAACCACTTTGATATGTTAAAAATAAAATAATTCATTTCTTCTTTATAGTCACGATGTCCCCGAGTGTAGTGCCTTTGCTCAGGCGTTCTCCGCTCCAGTCATCTTCGTCACTTCTCTCGGTGAGCTTGATCTCAAGTTCTCTCTCAAGTTTTTTGCGGATATCTTCTTCAGGAACGATCTCTCCGCGCTCAAGTTTCTTGATCAATGCTGCCTTTTCCTTTATTCTGGAGGCTAGCTCCTCGTGACTTAACTGTTTTTTCTCTCTTGCTTCCCTTATGACATGGTCGTAATTATCAATAAGCTCACTGCTCATGGTTTCAAAGCGTTTGCCTGCTGGCCTGCTGCTCCTTCTCTGTGTGACAGGTGCAACAGGTGAAACCTTTCTAGACGTTGGTGCACGTTTTTCCACGTTCTTCCCATACTGGGAGCATCTCGGGCATACAGTCAGTTCACTACCGTCTATACTGATCTTAGAAGAAGGCCCTTTAATATCAGCGCCGCATATTTCACATTGCATAGATCTCAACTCGAAAAGTCAAATCTCGTCTTTACGAAAGGGCTATATACCCTTTGCACTTAAATAATGTTCGGAGACATATGAGCGAGACCAGCGACAGTGACATAAATCCCGAAAGATATGACTTTACCAACGTGAATAAAGCAGAGTACGGCTACTTTGGTGCAGAAAGTGAAGAAGACTTCTCTAAATACCTGTTAGATCGTATGAGGCAATTGGAGTCACGGAACAATCTTCTAAAAGAGCAATGCGACCAGATGGAGTC
>DANZ01000043.1:0-6748 GCA_002501695.1 Methanolobus sp. UBA474
CCGCTAAATAGCAAAAGAGACTCTGATAACATTTATGTTTTATGTTCCATTCCGGATGCACCTCAACCGGAAGGATCTCTTTGTAACCAAAAGGATCTGGCTTCATTTATACTACCCCTCTAAATTTTATTTATCCCAAGCCATTCTCATTTTTTCAAAAAAGGAATCCTGAGAGTGATGATCCCGGAGTTTTACATATGGGATCGCTTATAAGGATAGGGTGGCTTGAACTCATCACAAGTACATATCGAAAGATAAAGTTTCTATTGACATCCTCTCGAAAGCACACATGACCCAGCCTATCATCTTACTTCATAAAGGGAATGTTGTTATTAACTGAGGTGTGTTGTTGGGAGTGGGGGGTTGTGAATAAAAGAGAACACACCTCATATAATCCCATGTTAACGCCGTTACCTGGTATATGACTTAGCGCTATAAATATTTTGTAGATCCCTATAAAACGTAATTTAAGTGTACGTGTGCAAGCACAACTATATTAACATTTGCTGGTTTACTTTAAATATCACAACATTCATACTCGATTTAAGGAGTATTCAGGAAGAGGGCATATTGCATGAAGAAACCGTTACTTGAAGTGATGTTTGCATCTGAGAAGAGGAAAAATGTGCTTTTACACTTGCAAGACGGGCCAAGGAAAATGGAGTATCTCCTCAGATCACTTGAAACGACAAGAACGGCTTTACTTCCTCAGATGAGGATACTGGAAGAACACTATCTTGTTACACATGACAAAGATATTTATGAATTAACAACTGTTGGAAGCCTGATAACTGACGAAATGATTCCCCTTTTAGATATAATAGATGTTCTTGATGTTGATGTTGACTACTGGGGAACCCATAAACTTGACTTTGTCCCTCCTTTTCTGATGGAAAGGATAGGTACACTTGAAAAATGTACTGTGATCAAACCCAGGCTGCCTGAAATGTACACTCTGCCCCCACAGATCTATGGGGCCTATAGCCAGTTTCAGGATACTCCCGACACATCTGGATCATTCACAGGAGTTAGTACCTTTTTTTATCCTAACTCTTATGAAGTGTTTTCAAGCATGCTTCAGAGTCACGTAAAAGTAAATATAATAATCACTCAAGAACTCTTTGAAAAAATAAGATCTCCTGAGCATGCTAAAATTGAAGAGCTTCTTAAGAATAAGTTATACGACTTATACGTCTACCCTAAGGAATTAGGCTTTATATCATTTGCATATGATGACCACCACTTACTTATGCGCCTGCTAAATAGCAACGGGAGCTATGACACCAATTACATTCTATGTTCCAGTCCAAGTGCACTCAATTGGGGGAAAGATCTCTTTGAATATTATTTAAAAGATTCTACGCAAATAACTGAACTCTAATCAAAATATTCCCAGCTGGAAAATAATTTCGATTACGAGACTGTTTTATACCAGGAAACTCATTTCCTACCTAGTGAGAATGCAGGGCGAGGTACCTTAAAACACCACGCTTCAAGGTACCCTCCTTGCAGATCCGGAATATTCCCCAATATCTCCCGATCACTCCATTCCCGTTTGCGGCTCATTCCCCACTACCCGCAATACCTGATAAGCCATTTTTTTATTTAACCTAAACTCTGTTTAATATCCGGGCTGATATTATTTTTGTAAGGAAACCCTTTTTCCATTAAAGCCTTAAATATGCAGGCGGGATCATATTCATTTTATGTGTTATTTTCTAATGCCTTTATAATTTCAAATCTCTTTTGTATCAGCTATAACTGATCCAAAGGCGAGACATGCGGGCAGAGAACATTAAAATAATCGAAGAACAGAGTATCTTGGGTTTACTAGTAGGTGAGGTTGCTATGAACAGGACAGTGCTTGTATTACTTTTGATGTTGACGCTTCTCAGTGCAGGTTGTGCTGAGAGGGACAGCGGAGTACAAAATATATCTGATGATGCGGTTATCGTGCACCTGACATACGGCGCTTTCACTCTTCCTGAAATGAATATCCAGGAGCTCATTGTCAATGAGACCTCTGTCAATCTGAGCTATTATGGCGGTGACCGGGAACTTACCAGCAGGTATATCCGGCCTCTGAACGAAAGCGCACGCAATGACCTCCTGAGGCTTTTCAGGGACAACCGGTTCCTGGAGATGGAGGATACCTACGAGCCGCAGGAGGGCCAGCCGGTTGTCACGGATGTAGGTGTGGTGGAAATAAGCCTGATACAGGACGGTCTCAACAAGACTGTCAAGGTGGACCCTTATTATGAGGATTACATGCCCCGGGACCTTCGGGAGATAGACCGGGCGCTGGTCGATCTCAGGATGTATGCTATGTCCACTCCTCCTGAGGAGGCGCGTACCATGGCCGAGGAATGGATGATCAGCGCGCCAACCTATGCCTATGACGGCTCCAACCTTACCCTTGATGATCACGTGGTACTGGACTCCTTCCCGCAGCAGCATGAAATTACCTATGAGTTCGTAAGCAGCCATGCAGGTTATGGCAACAGGTCCGATGAAACGGCTGCTGAGGTGATCACCCCTCATATGGTAGTTGTAACGGTGGCTAACGGGGAAATCACATCCGCTATCATTGACGGCGTATGGGATGAGATGTACCAGAGACTGTTATCAGACATGATCATAATGGAGTCTTCAATGCCATGTGATGAGGTTCCGTGGATGCAGTGGTATGAAAGCGGTGACATTCAGTTCCCTGCTGAACCAGACGAAGAGGAAATAGCCATAGCATACTTCAGTGAGGTACATGCTGTAGAGATCGTAGGACTTGAGGGTATTTCCCAGCGTAGCGGTACATGCAGTTACAGTTTGCAGGTAAGGCAGAGAGACATAAGGACGATGGAAGACCTCGGCTGGGTTGAGACCCGGCCATCCACATTCTATATGCTGACGTGATCGGCAGTTTGTCCTAAGATCCCGGTCCAAACATATTTAACCAAATCCGCCTTTGTGCGCCACATGAGCACGGCACCCAAAAAAGCGTATATGGAGCTGATCGCAGGCTCGGTCATATTCGGGATGCTGGGACTATTCGTGGACCGGCTCGAAGCTGTTCCTACTCTTTCGCTCATTTTCTACAAGCAATTCTTTGGTGTGCTCACCCTCCTGATATTCATCATCGCTGCAGGCAAGCTCTCTCTGATAATGCCGCGCAGGAACAGGAAATACCTGATCCTGCTGGGGTTCATTAATACGGCAACCCTGCTCACCTACTTTATATGCATCAGGTACACCAGTTTCTCGGTTGCCATACTCCTGCTCTATACGGCTCCGATGTACGTAACCCTGCTATCCCCGCTGACCCTGAAAGAGCCCATAACGCGCAAAGGGCTGGCGGCATTGGCATTGTCTCTCACGGGGCTCCTTTTCATTGTGGACCTGCGGGCTGTAGCAGATGGTTTCAGCAACGGGGGAGAGTATCTCCTAGGAATAATGGCGGGCGTTCTCTCGGGATTGGTTTTCGGTATTGAGATAATAGTCATCCGCTACCTGAAGGACGATTACAGTAGCGTGGCTCAGCTGTTCTGGTACACTCTCATTGGCGTGGTGCTGCTCTTTCCCTTCGGGGCAAAGGTTTCCCAGCCCATACTGCTTGATAACATTGGCATGCTCGTGTTCTTTGGCGCCATCAATACGGCGCTTGCGGCATTGCTCTACGTAAGCGGTATCTCCCAGATCAAAGCCCAGACAGGCAGTATCCTTGCACTGATCGAGCCTGCCAGCGGCATCATATTCGACTATACTATCCTGCACACCCCTCTTTACCTGAGCACGATAATAGGCTGTATTTTCATCCTGCTCGGCGCGGCTGTTGCAGTCCTGGAAAAAAGCCCCGGAAAGTTCGGGAAGTATTTCAGGCTGCAGGTATAGAAAGGACTGCGAACCTGTTCATCCTCACAGAGAATCAGGTTTAAATAGAAAGTACTTCAACTTATTTTGAAGTGCTAACTTCTGCTGTGCCATTTAAGTGTCAGTTAAATATCAATTGAGTATCAGTTAAATAGCACTGCAGTGTTAACGGTGTTAAAATATATCGTAGCGGAGGCATCAGAAATGAGAATGCTTGAAGAGTTCTTCCCGGAATTTACCGAAAAGCTTGATGAGATCGATAAGCTCTATGCAGAGAAAAGGCCTGTTGATGAGAAGACATACCAATTCCTGTGTTTTGCACTTTCGATCAAGGCAAGGTCAAAACCATGCGTCCTGAAACATTTTAAAGGAGCACTGGAAGCCGGTGCTACAGTCAAGGAACTCAGCTACATCCTTGCACTGACCATGAGGGAGGCAGCAGGAGCGGATGATTGCTGGACCCATGACGTGATAGGGGAATGGAAAGAGATACTCAAGGGAAATGTTTCCTGCTGCTGTGCGGGTGACGAGGAAAAATAGGGCCAGATAAGCTAGAGCATCTGCTGGTCGGGGGCTCTGCTCAAATGCACACAGAGGCAATCTTTGAACAAATAGAATACCTTCACATCTGTAATCAATTCTGGTGGCAATAAACGAGAGGATCCATACATGCCAACAACAGTTACCGTAAACTCATCTATCTGCGGCTTCACCCACAGGATAACAGGAAAGCTCGAAGGCAAGAACATAACCATCGATATAGAATCCCCCTGCGGCAAGATAAAAAAAATGTCCCACATGGAGATACCCATGATCGAAACAATGGACATAAAGGATAATTATGTTATGAACAGGGCAAAGGAAGTCCAGTGCACTCCCATATGTCTTGTGCCCTCCGGCGTACTGCATGTATGCAGGATGGAAACCGGAATGCTGTCAAAATCCCTGTCCAGAAAGAACGAAAAGGTCAGTATAGAGTTCAGTGAGGTCTGAGGCCTGAGAATAAGTGCAGGGCTGGCAGAGCATTCTGATACAGGATGCCACGTGGTATCTACTCTGCCATCACACTCTGCCGTATTCATCCTCAAGCCTTTCGATGTCTTCCTCTTCGATCATATCGCCTTTTGCTATCTCTACGAAAGTTAATTTTTCATCTCCTGTATTCATGATACGGTGGACTGTGCTCGTAGGGATGTCCACTGAATCCCCGTCCTCGACCTTGAAGCGCTTTTTGTCCTCGTCAACTATTCCTTTACCTTCCACCACGAACCAGTGTTCACTCCTGTGAAAGTGTCTCTGGAGGGATATTTTCTCTCCCGGCATCACAGTGATGGTCTTGACCTTGAAACCCGGGTCGTCTGACAATACCTTGTAGTATCCCCAGGGGCGCTTTTCCTCGGTTTTACGCTTTTTCAGGATGTTTTCGTATACTTTTATGTACTCATCGGCCATCCTGTCTGCAGAGTAATGCTTCTCAGCTATTTCCCTGCATCTTCTACGGGGCACCGTGCCTATCTTTTTCAGTGCATCCACAGCCTCATCAATACCGCTGACAATAAAGCCCGTTTCCCCGTTCTTTATAAGTTCAGGCATTGAGCCCCGGTTATATGCTACAACAGGTGTGCCGCAGGCGAATGCTTCGACGATACCCAGTCCGAAAGGTTCATCAAAATGGACTGGATGGATCAAAGCGCGGGCGTTGGACAACAGTTCTCTCTTGAACTCAGGATCTACATGTCCTTCGTAGATGATCTGCTCGTTATCTATGAGGTGCTTGATCTCTTTCTCGTAATATTCCATATCCGGAATAAAGCCAGCTATCCTTAGCTTCATCCCGGCTTTCTTTGCTATCTGTATGGCATCCTTTATGCCCTTGAACTTATCAAGCCTTGACAAAAAGAGGATGTAATCCTGTGGCTTATCATTGAACGGAAAGCTCTCCACTTCGATACCGTGAAGCACCGTTGCTATATAATCCAGCTCAGGGCACCTGTGAGAGTCGCTGATGGAGACATAGAACGTCTTCTTGTTGTACTTTTTATAGACAGGCAGGATGGACCTTGAGGAAAATCCATGTATTGTCGTGACCACCGGCGTGTCGACAAGCCCGCTGTATGTCAGCGGCAGGAAATCGAAATGGTTATGGATTATGTCGAACTCATCAGCTCTTTCGAAAACCTCGGATATGTGAAGGCTCTCATAGACCTTCACGTTCATTTCCTTATCTTCTTCGTAAGGCCTGGGATAGACAGAATGCAGCTTTCCCGCAGTACTTGAGTCCCCGGTTGCGAACAGGGTGACATCGATGCCTTTCTTTATCAGATTCTCCGTCAGCAGGGACACAATATATTCCCACGGGCCATATTTTTTAGGCGGTGTGCTCCATGCGATCGGAGATAACATAGCTACTCTCATTAATTCCCCTCTCCCAATAAAAGATGATCAATTAATATTTTGGACTCGTGCGCATGTAGTCCAGCAGATCGGATAAACGGGCAGTCGCCACGGACACATATGTATCCGCGCTTCCGTAATACAGTCGGACCTCCCCGTCCTGAAGGATCCATCCGCAAGGAAAGACCACGTCATTTACATCCCCTGTTCTCTCATATAGCTCCCGGGGTCCGAATATCCATCCGTCGGATCTGCAGATGACCTTTCTCGGGTCCTCCAGATCGAGCAGCGCCAGCCCCAGGCGGTAACTTATTTTTGATGTAGTGGCACGTACCCCATGATACATTATCAGCCATCCATCATCTGTGCGAATGGGCTGTGGAGAAAGGCCGATCTTATTGGCATCCCACCAGCCGCCTTCACGGGCATACAGGAGCACCTGATGCTCTCCCCAGTATCTCATGTCCGGAGAGAATGATATCCATATGTT
>DANZ01000043.1:6790-9198 GCA_002501695.1 Methanolobus sp. UBA474
GGCAGGGTAGCTCCTATCCTCTCAAAAGTATGAAAATCCTTTGTCAGTGCCAGTGCTGTCAGAGGCCCGGATTCTGAATAAGCCGTGTATGCGACAGCCCACACACCTTTTTCTTGTATATAGGTTATACGCGGGTCCTCGATACCGTACTGCTCTTCAGGGTAGTTCTCCGGGTCAGCCGGGAATGTCGGATGGTCATCGATCTTCCAGTCATCGTAACCGTTCCTGCTCCAGGCAACGGTCACGTGGGAGAAACCCCTGTGGTCCTCTACCCTGACCATGAGCAATGTATCACCATTTACCAGTGCTGCTGCCGGGTTAAACACAGAGTTTGCCGGGTACGGCCAATCCTCTGCTTTAAGTATCGGATTCCCTTCATAGCGCTTGAACAGTTCTCCGCGATCTTTCCATTCCATACTGACTCTCCTTACAAACTTCATTCAACTCAGGCCGTTAGAGGAGAACTCTCTCTTCTCGTAGAGACCCATTAACCCCTTACCGGTTTCACTCTGTTGAGCAGCGGCTATATTGCCGGAATATCTGGCCAGCATCTCCAAAGCCATAACGAAGCACACGACCGATTCAGCTCCCTGGTTCGGGTTCATTCCCTTCGGATCAAGCCCGTCGCACACCGCTCCGTTCGATTGGTCGTACATTGGAGCCTTTAGCCTGTTCCTTCCAAGGAAATACTCGAAAGAACGGTTTGCAAGCCGGAGATATCTTTCATCCTGCGTCACTTCATATGCAGTAACATAAGCCTCCGTAAGATAAGCGGCATCAATAGGTTGCTGCCCAAAGATCGCTTTATCGCCTTTATAAGCGTACCATCCTTCATTCCCCACAAGATCGAAGAACTCCCCGTTCCACTGTATTCCCGTAAGGAAATCCAGGGCCTTGATCCCAACTTCCTTATACCTTGGATTCCCGGTGAGATTATATGCAAGCATGAGGGCTTCGCACATCTTTGCATTGCCATATGTCACTTCAGGCTCGAACCACTTCCAGTCCTCCTGCATGTTATTATCGTATAAGCTTACCAGAGAATCGGCATATCTGATAAACATTGGAAGGAATGTACTTTTATCTATTTCTTTGTCCAGTATCTCATAAAGGCCGCACATTGTGTACGCTTTTGCCCTGGGCGCATGGATATCGTCCATAACGGGCCTGGACTTGCGGATGATCTCGAGCGCATGGTTGCGCAGGTTCTGAGGCAGGTCAGAACAGGCACAAACATGCCCCAATCCGTAGATCGCCCTTCCGAAAGTGTCATCGCTCCCTTTATCATCAAGGAATTTCCTGTCATAGCTCATGAAATTATGGAAATGTCCGCTCTCGGTCTGGGCATGGTCCAGATAACTGAGATAAACAATAGCAAGTTTTCTTACCTCTCCCGCTTGTTGCTCGTCTGAAGATGTCGCCCTTGTCAGCGCGACCAGTCCCCTCCCTACGTCATCAGTACTGTAGCCATGCCTGCGGCTTGGCACTCCCATAGTTGCATGCTGGAATATCCCGACATCATCTGTCATTGAGATCAGATATTCAAGATTCGTTTTGGGCAATTTTTCCGGCTTTATAAAAAAAGCCGTCATAACCCTGGAAGGGATCTCAGGGTACTCTTCAAGCGCCTGCCTGAATATATTGACATATTCTTTGCCTACATTCTTCCAGACCATCTGCCTGCCAAAATCATAGGCTTCCCTGCGCATCCGGTTGCACTCCTCCGGATTCCCTATCAGATGCAGTAAGGAGCTGCTGAGACCCTCACTATCCTTGAAGTCAACAAGCATTCCACGACCATCTACCAGCATTTCCTGGGCATACCAGTATGGAGTGGATATTATTGCCTTACCCATACCAAGCGCATAGCTCAGGGCACCACTGACAACCTGCTCTTTGTGAAGGTATGGAGATACGTAAATATCACTCGCAAGGATATATTCATACAGCTCCCGTTTCTGAACAAACTTATCGTGGAAAACAACATTTTTCTCAAGCCCAAGTTCATGGACCTTATTTATAAGATACTCCCTGTACACCTCTCCGAAATTCCTTTTCACTTCTGGATGAGTGGCACCCAGTATCAGGTAGGTCAGGTCCGGATACTTTTCAACTACTGCAGGCAGTGCATCCAGAACGGTCTCAATACCCTTGTTCTGGTTCAGGAGGCCAAAGGTAAGGATCAGAGGAGACCCTTTTAATCTGAGCGATTCTTTATGTTTCTCAGAGCCTGTAAAAGGGCAATCTGGAATCCCATGGTAGATAAGTTCTATCTTTTCTTCAGGTGCATCGTATACACCGCGCAGTATTTTCCTTGCGGTCTTACTCATTATGATGATCTTATCGGAATACTGCAGGAGTTTCTCAGTGGCCCTGCGATATTGAGGCTCAGGATCCTTTATCACAGT
>DANZ01000003.1 GCA_002501695.1 Methanolobus sp. UBA474
TCTGGGAAGGAGTCCTCTGGCTTGCCTTTTCAAGAGCCGTCAGCAGATCACTGCCATAACAGTCCATGTCCTTGACGATATAACCGATCTCTTCCGCAGAAGCTCCGTAAATATGGTAGTTATCGGTAATGGATCTCATTATATCCAGAAGGTTCAGGCCTCCTCCCCTGCTCATGGCGTACAGGTAAGCGGTCGTGTGAGGGAGGGACTGATTGATGAGCGAGTTTCTTACATTTGCCTGTACGCTGGGAAGGGATATGAAAACATAATATGTCAGGGAAAAAGCAACAACAAAGAATGTGACACACAGTAACAGGGAGAAGATCATGGGGAAGTTTGAGCTGATGGCATCAGGCATGACCCACGGGCCGATATGGTAGAGGACCATATCGCTGGAAAAATGCAGTCCTATTGCCATCCCGATAATTGCTGCGAACAGTCCTGCCAGCAGGGACACAAGGCATGCCTGTGAGACATACTGCTCGACCAGCATACCCATACCGGCTTTGCGCAGCATGTCTCTTGTATCCTGGAACTGGTCTATGTTCATGCGGATGTACTTCCCAAAAATAAGATGTGCAGTAAAGTCTATTGCACTGGTTATAATGTTCACAGGTACCACCCTCAGGAACTGTCTGCGAGTACTTCTTCAAGGGTGTCATTCGCAATAGAGCGAAGCACCAGTTCAGGATCTGCCGAGTAAGCCTGTACAACAAGAGTAATGCTGACGTAATCACGCATGCCCTTATCATGCATATATTCGAGGATGCGTTGTCTCACTTTTATCTCTGAGGTAAGCTTCTCTTTGTCCCAGCCACGGGCCTGCATTATCTTTCCAAATACATACGAGTCCCCGTTGCACTTAAAAGCATCAGTCAGGGGATCCCAGCGGTACAGTTCATTAATACGTATATAGCCTGTCTTGGTGTCGATACCTGTCAGCTCCACAATACTCTGGGTCCTGCGTACACGCTTGTCCCTGACGAAGGTCTGGATCTGTATGCTCAGTATGTCAAGCGACTGCAGCATCATGTGGGGCACGTTAAGCGGAGGACTGTCCAGCCTGTTGACCACTGTCTGCACATCTCCGGCGTGCATGGTCGAATATGTTGCGTGGCCTGTGGATATTGCCTGGAATAGTGTAAGGGCTTCCTCTCCTCGTATTTCTCCCACAAGAATGTATTCCGGCCTCTGGCGCAGTGCGGAACGCAGCAGGTCGTACATTGTGACCTCCCCTGTGTTGCCGGAGCTGAGTGACTTCCTGGTAACGCCCGCTATCCAGTTATCACGGTGCAGGGTCAGTTCGCGTGTATCCTCAATGGATACTACCTTTGAAAGGGGTGGAATTAAAAGGGACACTGCATTGAGCATGGAGGTCTTTCCCGAGGCAGTGCCTCCTGCAAAGATCGCGCAGTTGCCATTCTCGATGGCCAGCCAGAAGTATGCCATCATTTCAATGCTGCATGTATTATAATCTATCAGGTCTATGGCTGTGATAGGATCTCCCCTGAACTTCCTTATGGTAAAGGAGCTTCCTCTTGTGGTTATCTCTTTCCCGAGGGTCGCCTGCAGCCTGGAACCGTCAGGAAGTGTCGCATCCACCATAGGTTCGCTTACGGAGATATGTTTCCCGCTCTTCTGGCACATTTTTATGACATGGGAATTGAGCTCCTCTTCAGCAAAAGAGATATTCGTCTTAATGTTGCGATATTTGTTATGATACATAAAGATCGGGATATCCACGCCATCGCAGGATATGTCCTCGATATATGGGTCAAGCATCAGTGTATTTATCCTGCCATTGCCAATGAAATTGCGTTTGAGGAAATAGAGTATCCTGTAAATGGAAGCAGTTTCAAGGTCTGCATGGTACCTGCTGAACAGTGAAAGAGCCTGCTCTGTGAGGATCATTTCTTTTTCTTTACGGGGGCCGATGCCTCCAAGGCTCAGTATGTCCCGAAGGTCGTCATACACCCTCTCAAGTATGTCCCTTTCGTACAGGGTAAGGGCCGGTTCAGCAACATGATAATAGAAAATGTTGCCCTTTTCGAGGATGCATACAAAAGAGTAAGGTTCATTTACCCAGTATCTTTCTATCTCTCTGTATCCTTCCGGTATTTCCATTTCCACAAGAGCGCCGTGGAGCTGTTGATCATATGCAGGAAGCCCTCTTTGTGACTTTATCGCCAACGAAAGTCTTTTTTTGAGATCGAGGTAAAAAGATGTGCTCTTTGCTGTAGCTGATGCTTCCGAAGTTTTCCTGTCCTGCACACGCGGGATTATTGCGTTAGATTCAGTGTGCTCTAAATCCTGGCTCATTACGGATTTATATAAACGCCTATATATAAAAACTCTCTGTTTTTAGTTAGATCATACTATTCGGTCCATACAAAATAAAATGAGGCTTTATAAGCAGGCATATACACTCAGGCAAAGATGAATTTGGCAAAATGAAAAATTACAGGATCTCAGGGTGAAGCATCCAGTTTCCCGAAATGTCTTTCATATCTGTCCTGCATCTCTTCCCAGGCAGGCAGGTCTGTCTGACAGCCAACGCTCTGCACTGCAAAGGAGGCAACAGTGGACCCTATCCTGCCGCAGGTCTCAAGAGGATAACTACGGACATATGCCAGTAAAAAGCCAGCCCTGTAGGCATCGCCGGCACCAGTGGGATCGACAGCCTTTACAGGGACTACAGGAATGTTCATGATTTTCCCTGCTTGATGTATGACACTTCCCCGGGCATCGTATGTCACGACAACAGTATCTATCATTGCCAGGATGTCCTCAAAGGACCTTCCTGTCATCTCGCATACGCGCTGGATCTCGTGCCTGTTAGTGAAAAGGATATCAGTGTTCTCAAGTATGCTCTCAAGGTTCTCTTTTGAGTAGGTTATAAGGTCCTGCCCTGGGTCGAAAGAAACGAACCGGGCTTTTTTTGCAACTTTTGCATTGAATACTGAATCAGAGGTTGCAAGATGTACAAAATCAATCTCCGGAGGCTCCAGTTCTTTCAGGTGGACGGAGGCACCCCAATCGAAATAGGTGCTCTGGTGATGTTCCCTGTCAGTGAATACAAAGGCTCTTGTACTCTTTTCGTTTGGGTATCTGTACAGGAGCGACAGGTCAACTCCGTGAGCCTTCAGTTCAGCCTCATAGCCGCTGGGCTCAAAATCGCCTCCTACGGCCGAGATAAGCTGGCAGCTTCCGCCAAGCCTTGCAATCCCTATGGCAATGTTGGCGGCACCTCCGCCAAAATATTCGCGGTACCCTATAATAGGCTGAGATTCGTCATGTATCGCGATATTCTCCACATCGAAAAGAAGATCTATGGCTGCGTGGCCGACAATTGTGATGACCCTTTCCATGTTCCAGCCCGCACCGTTCACTCGAATTCTTCGACTTCCACGACGTCAAGCGGCACATCCCGAAGCGCTCTTCCAATAACGGACTTTGCGATCCTGGCAGCATGCTCGTCGCTTTCAGCATCGAACACCTTCATATCAAGGACAAGTCCTACGATCGCCGTATTGGCTGCAACGAACACACTGCTGAAAGGCTCATTACAGGAAGGGCAGAAGGTGGACCCGACATCGACCTCTACATAGTCGAGTTTAGGGTTCAGGCGTTTTCCAGCTTCGGAAATCGCAACACCAATAGCATCGTCGCCGGACTTTACATCTCTTACCAACCAGGCAGCTTCAAGCGTAACATGATAATTCGTCATACTTTCTCTCCGATCCACATCTCTTTCTTCTTCACTCTTCTATTCATTCAAATGGTAAACAGGACATCGTCATCGACATCGAACAGGCCAAGCCTCGCACCGGCATCCAGCCAGGCATGCCCGTAGCTGAAACACACGAGTGCGTTCACCGGATCCTCATTATCCATAAAGTGCAGTCCGTCGTTGTAATACGAAGTGGCCATCGTACGATAGTCCTTGGCTACGGTATACATATGGGACCTGTCAATAGGGGCGATCCTGGCTTTTTCAAGTGCAGCCCTTAAGAGGGCCTCATATCTCTTAACCTTTTCATTCAGTTCCGCAGCCATCCCATACCGCCCCCTTGTTTATAAGTTTATTTGCCGCCTCCGAATATCCTTGTGAACAGCTTGCCTCCATCATTGCGAGCAGGGCGTGAAGGCTGTCTCTTCGGAGGTGGTGTGATGGACTGCATTTGCTCTTGTGCGACCGGGATCTCCGCGTTCTGCGGCTTTGATACCGGCGTTAGCGGCACATGCGTCTGTTGTGCCTTGACAACAGGCACCCGGGTGGAAACTTCAGGCTCCGGGGCCGGGCCTTTTGTCTTTGCTGCCTTTAGCACATTGACAGATTCTCCTCCGTGCTTTGATTTCCTGATACGGATATCTACAAGTATGGGCCTTTCGATATCGTTGCTCACAAGCATCGCAACACCGGCAGGAAGCCTCATGAGTTCATCCTCCACGTAGGAGCTCACGCCCTCAAGGCCTTTACTGATGGCTTTCAGGTCATTGGGATTGGTGACCTTCATTATTATCTGGGTACCGCACTGGGAAAGGACGTTCTTGTCCACCCTTGCCGGACGCTGTGATATGACCATCATCCCAAGGCCAAACTTCCTGCCTTCGGATGCAATGGTCCTGAGGATGTCAGTGCTGACGGTCTTGCTGAAGCCTTTTTCAGGCGCGTAGTTATGAGCTTCCTCTACAACAAGCATTCCCGGAGGTATGCGATCCATCTTTCTTGCCTCGAACATCGCTGAGCATATCTGTGAAACTATCATGCTCTGCATGTCAGGAGGCACGCCCTTGAAATCAAGAATGGCAGCCCTGCCCTTGCGTACAAGCGCTTCTATGGGCGTAGGATTCGGGGAAAGGATGCCCGTCTCATTTACGCTCTCAAGCATACTGATGACGTTCCATCTGGCTTTGCTCTTATCGTTGCTGACTGCAAAGATGATATCCTCTATAGTGTATGTTTCCATCTCTGCCCTGAGGGCCTGTATGGCCTCGTAGAGTATCCCGGTATGAGTGGTATTGAAGTTCTCCGGGAAAATGGATATCAGGTCCTTTACCGTAAGATTTATGCCGTTGAGCCTGAACAATTCGTCAGCTGCGGGATTTATTGCTTTGTTTGCCGGAGTGTACACCGTGACCCTGTCCGCATAGGACTTAGGTGAAATGTTATACTTTTTGAAGGCTTCCGGGTCTTCCGGGGCCTCAACCTTGAGTGATGCATATTCGCTGTGCGGATCGATTATAAGGAGGGGAATGTCGCGATCCAGCAACTCTTCCAGTAACACCGCGGCAGTATAGGACTTTCCACTTCCGGTCTTGGCAAGTATGCTGCAATGCTTCTGCACCAGACTGTTGACGCTTAGCTGAACCTTGATGCCGGTGCCTTCCAGCAGGCCGATGTTCATATCCTCGCCGGAAAGGCCCAGCACGGAACGTATAAGGCCCTCATCAGCTACGTAGATAAGGTCCCCGGGGCTGAAAGGGATCACAGGAGACCGGAGCATCCCTTCAGTGTCGCGGGTGCCGACAACTGTGGCCTCGGCTATTATCCTGTCATCGCTCTTGTCCTTGCGCTGCCCGCTTTTTGCTTCCTCCAGTGTGAAAGAGTCGCTTGAGCGCGTAACAGATAATACCTGCGCTAGCACCCAGCCGTCGGTCTCGTGCCAGGCTTTTATATATGCGCCTCTGTGGACCGCTGTGCTGTCTGAGACAAGCAACTTGAAATCAAGAGTTCCTGTCTCTCCAAAGATAACGCCTACTGAACCTCGAACCATTTTTCATCCCTCTATTCTTGGTCTTTATTATACGTTCCCACGTATAATTATATTTCCCCGGCCACCATATTATTTTTCACTATGTTCTCTGTCGCCGGCCCTATTTAATCTATGATGGCTTCCATTATATGTGAAGGGGCTCCTGCAAGTTTTACAAGGGCTTCGGCTTCTACAAAGTGCAACGATGCCGGAATTACCAGGATATGCAGCGGACCGCCGAAATCGCTATCCTTGAGCATATGCACGTAGCCTGCCTTTACGACGGGTTCAGGCGAGCCTGCTCTGGAGATGCCGATAGCAAGTGCTTTGTCTATCACGCTTTCTTTCCGTTTTGCCTCCACATGCAGTAAAAGCTCAAGCGCCTGATTAACTGTCATGTAACCTTTTTCCTTGTCGATGTCCAGGAACATCAGAGTATGCATATTGTGTTCTTTGTTGAGCTTTATAGTATCATAGGGTGTTTCAGAGATAACAGTAATTCCCCTGCTGCTGGTATAGGGATGAGGTATGGTGGAAGCTTTCCCGAAGCGGTAGTTCTGCAGGCCTGAAAGTCCGCAAATCGCTGATGCTATGGACGCCCCATGGATGAGCCTGGTCCCGATGCCGGCGTCGTGTGCCCTCAGACGCAGGTCTACATGTGTGGTGGAGACCATGGTATCCCCTCCGGTCAGAAAAACAACGTCCTTATGTATTGCCTGGTCCAGCCAGTACGGGTCCTGCTCCACTTCTTCCCTTGAGAGGATGTGGACCTTCTTTCCGTACAACTTCTCAAGCGTTTCCACGGTCGTGCCCATTAACACCGAGGTGTAGAACTCTGCAAAGATCAGGTCTGCCTGCCGTATGGCTTCAAGCCCTTTTAGAGAGATATCTTTTTCATCGAAAAGACCCAGTCCTATGAAAGTAAGCATGGTCTGGATAATGAGCATTTATATGTTAAAGGTTTTGAATTCACTTTGAGCGTACCTGCAGTCGCAACATTTTTATAGAACGACATACAGTTAGTTTCACTCATACATAACGTAATTACGATCATATCAATTTCGTTGATTGGAGGTTTGGAATCATGGCAGGACAATATGGCGGTCAGTCCGTTATCATTATAGATCCAAGTAAAGAGCACACAACTGGGAAAGATGCATTATCTGTTAACATTACGTCTGCAAAAGCTGTTGCAAATATAGTCAGGTCGACCCTCGGTCCCAGAGGTATGGACAAGATGCTTGTTAATGTGATAGGCGACATCACCCTTACGAACGACGGTGCGACGATCCTTCAGGAAATGGATATAGAGCATCCCACAGCAAAGATGATAGTAGAGGTAGCCAGCGCCCAGGAAAAGGTAGCAGGCGATGGCACTACCAGTGCAGTGGTAATGGCCGGCGCATTACTTGAGAAAGCTCAGGAACTGGTCGTGCTGGGAGTACACCCTACAGTTATTGTCAAAGGTTTCATCATGGCGACCGAGAAATCCCTGCAGATCCTTAACGACTATGCGATCAAGGTCAATAGACATGATAGGGAGACGCTTAAGAGGATAGCACTGACCTCTATCACAGGCAAGGCATCTGAAATGGCAGATGATCACCTTGCCGGGATATGCGTGGATGCCATACTTGCAATAGAGCAGGATGGCAAGGTCAACATCGATGAGAACATTGTGATCGCAAAGGAAGTAGGCGGTACTATTGATGATACGGAGCTCATAAACGGTATTTCTATAAGGCAGGAAGCCCTTCACCCGGAGATGCCACACCGCATCGAAAATGCAAAGATCGCGCTCATAGATACCGAACTTACTTTTGGCAAGACCTCGACCAAATCCAAGCTCCTGGTCGACAGGGCAGAACAACTCCAGGAGTTCAAGGAACAGGAGAGGGCAAATTTCAGAAAGACCATCCAGCAGATAATCGATACAGGTGCGAATGTCGTGTTCTGCTCCAAGGCGATGGATGACTATGCGTTGCACTTCTTCAAGGAAGCAGGCGTATATGCGACCAGGCGTGTCAGGGAAGAGGACATGATGATGCTTACGCGTTCGACGGGTGCATCCCTTGTGAGGAATGTCCATGAGATGACAGCCGACGATCTGGGATACGCGGAGCTTGTTGAGCAGGAGAACCTCAATGAGGAGAAGACCTATATCAAGGGATTCAGGGATGCCAAGACCATGACCATTCTGATCAAGGGCGGATCCGAGCACGTCACCGACAATATAGAGCGTGTCTTTGACGATGCACTGCGCGTCATAAAGTGCGTGTTCGAGGACGGAACAATAGTACCTGGCGGCGGAGCTTCCGAAATGGAGGTTGCACAGAAACTGCGTGCATACGCTGCAAGCGTGCAGGGGCGCGAGCAGATGGCCATTAACGCATTCGCATCCGCAGTTGAGGAGATACCCAAGGCAATCGCTGAGAACTGCGGCTTTGATGCTATCGACATAATACTCAAACTGCGTGCCAGCCACGGCACCATGAAATATGCAGGTATCAATATAGAGACCGGCGACATTTCGGACATGTACGAGATGAATATCATCGACCCCCTCAGGGTGAAGACCCAGGCCATCAAGTCAGCCTCAGAAGTTGCCAACATGGTCCTGCGTGTTGACGATATGCTTCGCTCCAGGGAGAAGGACATGATGGATGTAGCTCCCGAGCACAACATCCACAATTACGACATGAGCGGAATGGGAATGTAAGAGGGCTTACCCTCTTATCATTTTACCCTCCGGCTTTTTAACACTGCTATTTAGTGTTTCTCTCTTTTTTCTAGTGGCATATGTTACACATGGCTTTGCTTGCTACTTGCCAGGCTCCTTGAACCAGCCGACTTCCCCTTATTTTCACAATGATCATCCGTTGTTTTGCCGGCATTTTCACTATACCTTTGCGTCTGGTATTTTTATCCGAACGTCTATGACGCAATCTATATATATTTATATATTTATAATGTTTGCGTTATATATTTTGCTAAAGTATGAGAGGGAAGACCACTTTGAAGGAAGTATCAAAT
>DANZ01000119.1 GCA_002501695.1 Methanolobus sp. UBA474
GCAGCCTGGCTGAATACCTTGTGCGTAAAGGAGTATGCTCCATGAATGAGTTCGAAAGCGGATGCATCAATGCACTGGGACATAGCCTGGTGATCGTGCCGACAAAGATAGTGGAAAAGCCAGTCGGAACTGTTGGCATAGGGGATGCCATTTCTGCGGGTGCCTTTGTAGCTCTGCTGACGAGGATCAAGGAAAAAGGAGAAAAATGCAGGGAGCAGGCATGAAGATCATTTGCGCATATAATGCCAACATCGATGCTATATATAGGGTGGACGGCCTGCAGATGAGCTCATTCGCACAAGGCTACGAAGAGGAGATATCCACGAGACTGCAAAACCTGCCGGGCTCGATATCCTCCGTACCGGACTTCTTTGCAGGACTCTTTTACTGCATGCAAAAAGGGGTGGGAGCTGAATGGATGATCAGGGATCCCGGAGTTTTCGAATGGCTCAGGTCAAACTTCCTTGAACGCTCCTTTATGCGCATGGGGGGGAACATGGGTATAATGGCAAATGTCCTGTCGGAACTGGGAACATCCGCGGTCATACCTAACATACCTAATCCTTCCCCGCTGCAGATGTCTTTTTTCTCTGACAGGGCCATATTTGTCCCGTATGAAGGAAAGCTTCAAAGGAGCTCCGATATCCATCAAAGCGAGCCACCAGGAGATTCTCAGGAACTGATACATTTCGTGTTTGACTTCAAGAAGGACGATAGTTTTCTGCTTTATGGAAAGCAGATGTCTGTGCCAAGAGAGAACAGGTTCATTGCCACCTATGATCCCCTTAACTTTGAGCTGCATATCGATGAAGAATTCAGCAGGTATGCCCTCAGTAACATCAGAGAGATGGATGGGGTTCTGATAGCAGGATACCATCTGCTCCGGGAAGCCTATCCCGATGGGAGCGGATACCAGGAAAAGCTTGGCAGGTCCCTGGAGCAGCTAAGGGCATGGAAAAGCAGGAACAATAAGCTGCATATACATATCGAGCTGGGCCATTTCTCCTCGACTGGCATAGCCTCGGATGTTTTTTCAGGCCTGGTCCCCATTGCTGACAGTATTGGCATGAACGAGGATGAACTCGCCATGCTTGCAGGCATGTACGGGATCGATACCTCCGGGATACTTGAAATGGATGCCTGCTCTATTATAAGGGCGGCTGCATCGATGTGCAAGGTCTTCGGGACCGGGAGGATACTGGTCCATACAAGGGAGTTCGTGATATCCGTATCTCCAGCATCAGCCTCAGTAGCCGGAGAAATATTCGAAGCGTTGCATTTTGGTGTCAAATGCGCAGCAGCATTTGCGTGCAGCGGGAAACTTGCAGACAGGAACACATTACTGGCTATCGCTTCCGGGATAGAGGAGAGTGATCATGGCAGGCTACAGATGACAAAAATTGAGGATACGATCCCCATCATATACAGAGAGAATGGCATCATCGCTGAGTATAGCGGGTATTCCGTGTGTGCTGTTCCGACAAGGTTATGCGGCCAGCCAGTATCGACAGTGGGACTCGGGGATACAGTGTCTTCCGCTATATTCTTAAGGGAACTTGAACTTGGGTCCTGACATGTACAAGCTTTTCTGCGAGGATTTCGATCTTGACTATACCCTGGACTGCGGGCAGGTCTTCAGGTGGGACAAAATAGGCACATGGTGGGTGGGCGTTGTGAACGGCAGTACCGTGCGCCTGCAGCAGGACAGGGAAAGCGGCGAAGTGCTTGTGGACTCGTCTCTGCCGGAAGGATATCTGGAAGACTACTTTCGTTTTGATGATGACCTTGATGACATCCTGCGCCGGGTCAATAAGGACAGTTTCATGGATGAGGCTATAAGGAAATACAGGGGACTCCGGCTTATAAGGCAGGATCCGTGGGAGTGCCTGATATCCTATATGCTTGCAACTGCATGGAGCATCCCTAACATCAAAAGGGGGATATCCCTGTTAAGCAGCACCTACGGGAAAGAAATAGGGGACGGACATTACAGTTTTCCTGAGCCGGAAACCCTTGCCAGCCTTTGTGACGGTGAGCTCAGGAACTGCAAACTGGGATTTCGATCAAACCGCATAGTTAAGGCTGCTAAGCATGTTGTGGATGGTGACCTGGTGCTGGATGAATTGTTCAAGGTCGAATACAGGGAAGCAAAACAGCGCCTGATGTACCTGGAAGGCATTGGAGGGAAAGTTGCTGACTGCATCCTGCTCTTTGCATTCGATAAAATGAATGCCTTCCCCGTGGACACCCATGTTGAGAAGGTCGTAAGGCATTATTATGGTGACAGGGAATTCTTCAATGGTACTGTCACAAAGAGCAAGATAGGGGATTGGGGGCGTATGTATTTCGGGGAATACTGCGGTTATGCGCAACAGTATTTCTTTTATCAGAAAAGGCTTGAAGGCCTGATCTGATCATGGGAATGAACAAAAAATGCATCTACTGTAGGTATGCTTCACTCAGTTTTCCATTTCCTCAGGAATCTCCTGAAATCCTCCTCTTTTAGATTGCAGATGTCTTCGTTCTCAAGTACCGTGTATCCTTTTTTTACGGCCTCTGTAAGCTGTTTTCCCATGGAGCAGGTTACCAGTCTTTCGTCAAGCAGGTGCTTTGCTGCCGGGAACTTTCTTTTTATATCTGCAACATAGTTCCCGTCCTCAATGTAAAAAGCAAAAGCGTCCTCTGACCCCCTATACTTCGATATGAAGCTCTCTGCATGCTTACGCTCCCATACCGGTGGGCCCCGATGTTTCTTTACGCAGGGCAATCTTGCAGAGCTCAATTCTATCGTAACAATAGCTTCCTTTCCCGCCCATCTGCCACTGTTCAGTACAATGAACCCATATTGCTCAAGCAGCGCTCTTACACTTGCTTCCATTTTATCCAGCTGGGGGTAAAGCACATCATCAACAATATCCGGCTTCCTGAACACGATCGCAACAAAGGAGCTTTTCCTTTCGGATATCATCTCCAGGATTTCCATGTCGGTAAGAGGTCTTTCAGGCGCAGGGAAGAAGAGATCAATAGACGGCTTCTCTTTATACGAGCAGCAGACGTCGATGAACCGGGCGAACCTGTTCGCGGAAAGGGCCGCAGCCACATTCCTTTTCGGGTCGGTGGGATCGACCACGACAAGCGGCTCTTTGTGTTCCACAGAGCCATGTTCCTGAAGGTCGATAACAGTTCCCGGTCTCCAGTCGCATGCATTGGATACAACCTCTTTGAAAGAACCGTAGCGGATAATGAGCAGCTCAGTAAGGTAACCTGAAAATCCCTGGGTGCGAAGTTCCGACCCATAGACGCCGGTGCCTTTCATGAACTGCTTGAGCTTAAGGACCTCGTCTTCGATACCTCTGATGCGCTCTTTGACAAATTCATTGTGAAAGGGTGTCCTGTCAACAGCAGATTTTATGTTAGAGGCGCAATCCACTGCAAAGCAGGGCACCATGTCAACATCAAACCTTTTGTACTGCATATTAAGATAGGGGTGCTCTGCGTATCGCTCCTCGAAGCTGTCCGCATCTTTTGCAATTTCCCTGGCTATCAAAAGGCCGTACTTCTCCAGCTCATCCCTGGTAGTATGAACAGGGAATGGGATAAAGATGTCAAGATCATGGGTCCCGGATGTCCATGTCCCTCTGGCGGCGGAACCCACCAGCTTTGACCGGATACCCTGTATCCCTAGTCTAGCCGCAGTGGCGTCCACTTTCTGAAGAAGCTCCTCAACTACCAGAAGAAGCCTTTTTTTCTCATCAGGAGAGGGTTTGACCCTGCTGAGGACTTCTGTCTCCACATTCATTATTGTCTCCATTTCAGAGTTAGTTCTTTTTTTCTGATATCAAGTTTTGCATACTGCGATATTTTAGTAGCTGCCATCCTGTAAAGTACTGGTCCTGTGTTCTTACATTGCGGTTATTATTCGGATTTAAACTGTTGTTATTATAATAACAACACCAATCCATGTTTTGATAAACTATTTATAGAATTACTCTTATCTATGCCCGATAACATAGATGTTCAAACCTGACGAAAAATCGCGGAGGCATTATATATAAAAAACTTCTTTGAGAAGCTTGGCCAGTTTATTGAAGATAACACTATCCCTATTGTCCTCATTGCCTTCCTATGCATCATAATCTCATTCCAGGGCGCCCAGTTCATAGAGATGAGGTCAGGGACAGATACCTTCGTCGAGAAGACCTCCACATTGTATCAGGACTTTGATCACCTATATCTTAATCTTTTTAGCACAGGCTCGATAGTCGTCCTGATCGAGGGTGATGATGCCGCAGACCCGGCTGCTCTGCAGGCGATGGACAGGCTGTACCAGATCTCCAGGAATATCCCCGGAGTACTGGAAGTAACGTCCCCTTCCCAGGTAATAAAGGATGCCAATTACCGGAATACGGGTGTGAGTGTGATCCCGGATGATACCGATACGATCGATTCGCTGTTCGCCTCTGACATGCCTTCCTATATCATGCCTGACAGAAAGCACGCAGTTGTCTCTGTCGTTTTCAGCGGCACCACTTCCGATAGTATGCAGGTGGAGATCCTTCGTGAGACTGAGGCTGCTGTGGACTTTGCTGAGTTTCCTCCGGGCTACAAAGTGATCGTGACCGGAGATGTGGCATTTAACGATGCGATGAACAATGAAATGAATTCCAGCATGGGTATCCTGCTTGTGATCTCGGTGCTCCTGATGGTCCTCGTATTGTACCTGGTCTTCAGGCATGTACGCTGGAGACTTCTGCCCCTGCCTATTGTCTTGCTCGGTATCATTTTCACATTCGGTGCAATGGGCTACCTCGATATTCCCATGACCATGGTCTCTATGGCAGCTTTTCCTGTGCTCATAGGTCTTGGTATCGACTACGCGATACAGTTCCATAACCGTATAGAAGAGGAGTTCGAACGCAACCATTCCGCTGCTGATGCTGTGATCGAGACAGTTAAGCATACGGGTCCTGCAGTATTGATAGCGCTTGTGATCACTGCACTTGGATTTGTATCATTGTTCACTTCCTCCGTTCCCATGGTTCAGGACTTCGGGAAGCTGTTGATGATCGGCATCATCATGTGTTTCCTTGTTTCACTGTTCGTGGGCGTTACAATTCTCTATGGTTTCCATGAATTTTC
>DANZ01000008.1 GCA_002501695.1 Methanolobus sp. UBA474
ATGACAAAACAAAACTCATAACCTGGGGAAATTCACAGATTGCACGGAACCGGTAACATTATAATATGTCCTCTGCACCGGCCTGCGCATGACCCATGAGGTAGCCGCCAAATCCCGTGATCCATAGCACGACAGGATATGCTATCCAGCGCTCAAGGCCCCCCATGCTGAGAATCGCAAACGGACTTCCCTGCCCCAGAATATAGTACAGCAGGAGATCTCCCAGTGCGATAGCTCCGAGGGCTAGTGAGAAGTATCTGAAGGGTGATGATACCACTTTATAGCTCATCATGGCTGCCAGACCGCCAAAAAAGAACGCAAGCAGCGCGAATATTGCGTGTATATTACCATAGTTACCTGGAAATACCCCTACTCCCAGCACACCTGTGCCTGACAGAACTAAAGTAGCGGTGACCGAAGCTGTCCCGAAAGCACGGTGAATGAGGCCGGAAGAAACGATCATACAAAGGCCTGATATGATCATAGTTAGGTTGAAAATGGTTGCAGACGGCTCTACTATCACACTATGTGGCGGCATGGTGGCACCCAGATCGCTTATCATGTTCTGCAACGTGCTATATCCGGGATACAATGCCTCAGCGGTAATAATTCCCAGGATAATGATCACTCCTGCAATGAACAACAATGCTCCTGCAGCATTATGATATACCTCAGCAGGTCTTGCTGTATTTAGCTTCATACATCGCCGGGATGCTATTCAGAAATTTAACAATTGCGTAAGGTCAGTTATTTTGGACAATAGATGCCTGCTGCATGCAAATACCAGCTTCCGGCATCAACCTGACAATTAAAACAAATATTATTAGCTAATATGTTAAAATTAAATTTATATATTTAGAATCATATGTAAGTACTACTGAACAGCTATGTAATGCATGGCACTTTCAGTACATAGCATATAAAACGCAAAAGCAGAAATGAATACTGGCATTTCTTGTCTCAGGAGGTGAGAAAATGGTAGTAAAGGATCAGAGAAAGGGAGGATCTAAGAAACCTGTCGTCAAGTCATCAGATGATGATGCACTTTACCACACATATCCTTCCAGCGGAACAAAGAAGAAATAACATGAGTTGTAAACTATAAATCAGGTTTACATCAGAAGGGAAACCTTCCAACTTTTTTCTTGACCTTAAGCTTCGTTCATCGCACGGGATCTTTCTAACTTTCCGTTTTTAAAGCAGTTAGCTATATGCACATCTCTTTATGTGCCCAGCTGATATCTCTAATAATTTATCAGGGGTAAACTTCTAAGGCAATTGAGAATATGTCCAACTGTACCAACAGCATGTACAGTCCTGTCCCTGAGAAAATACTGAGCATCGCGTTGCGCTTCCATACATGGAGCGCTGTGACCGATGCTATCGTGAATAGTTCGGATGCTCCGTAAGGAAACTGAAGCCACTGCACATCCTTGAGGCAATAGATAAGCAGGAGCATAAGGATCATGGGAGGGAGATTCTTTTCGATGGTTAAGAGGAGTTCAGGAGGTTCCCTGGAGATGAAGAATACAAAAGGCAGGGCTCTTGTGATAAAGGTGGCAAGGGCTACGGTTCCTATGACAACTAGCATGTAGATGGTGTTGCTCATTGTTTATCTCCTGGTGGAGCTTTATCTTTAATGGTCTTTTCGTGTGCTATAAGAATGAGGGTGCCGATTATGATCGAGAGTAGCAGCATATTCTCAGGATTAAAGATGAGAAGGGACAGGATCCCGGCGAAGATTGCCGCTATGAAGGGGAAACGTGCCCTTGAGGCATAGTACTGTTCGATGGTCAGTACCACGAACAGTGCGGCCAGTACAAAGGTCATACCTTCCAGGTTAAGGTTAAGCAGGGACCCCAGCACAGCCCCGAGAACCGAGCCTGTTATCCAGTAGAGGTGATCCAGCACAGATATGTAGAAATAGAATCTTGCCTTTGAGGCTCCTTCGGGAACTTGTGTAGTGGTAAGCAGTGCATACGTTTCATCGGTGAGTGCGAATATGAGATACGGTTTGACCTTCCCCACGCCAGAGAATTTCTCCAGCAAAGAGAGGCCGTAAAAGGAGTGTCTTAGATTTATCAGGAGTGTAATTGTGGCAAACTCTATAAATTGAGCACCAGCCGCCAGCAGCGTCACAGCGATGAACTGCCCTGCACCCGTATAAATGAAAATGCTCATCACAAGTGCATATATCCAGTGGAATCCGGCCCCTGCAAGCAGGAATCCGAAAGCCATTCCCAGGGGAATATAGCCGAAGAACACAGGTATCGTGGTCTTGAAGGCTTTCATGAACAGATTTTCACTTCCCGGATTCATGATATGGTGCACCTTCCCAATTCCGATGATCGCTAAATTCATTTCCTGCTGCAGAAAACAAAGTTCAAGAAAGGCTTTAATCCTATTTATGGCTAACTGAAAGAATTCATGTAACTTGTGTCTTCAATTTCATTATATTGTGTAGTTCAATTTCCAAAGCACCTCCGAAGCAGATGTCTTGCAGATGATCTAGCCATTTTATATTATATTAGAAAGGGTGGAATTGAGTAAGGGTATGTAATTGGTCAGATTCAGAATTTATGACCGGTTCCGAGAAATGAGGGATATTTCGAAGCAGGATCTAACTAGGGTTTGTGTGTGCTAAGATTCCTGAAAGCAGGTTGAATGCATTTTATGGTGTAATTATATATTTCAACATGCTAGCTCTGGAACTCTGGAAAAATACCTGTGTGAGGACATTTAATTGCATGGTCCGGGCAGGAAGCAAATAAATGGTTTGAACCGAACGGCTCAAGTCATCGTCTTTAATTTTGAAATTGCCCTTTAAAGGCAATCACATTGCATCTTTTGAGGCCTTTGAGAAGTATTCAATTGCCTGTGCCAGTTCTGCATGGTCTTTGGCATATTCGGCAATATCCATATTCTTAAGATATGCCTCACAAGCCTGGACCAGGGCTTTTGCTCCTCCTGTGGTTCCTCCGGGATGGGCATGTACGCCTGAACCCATTGTAGTAATGAAATCCACATTTCCCATAACATCAATAAAGGATTTTAATCTGATCGGGTTAAGTCCGCCTGAAACTATGGGACAGCACTTCTTAACGGCTCTCCAGCTGTCATCTTCCAGGATAACGTGGTGGGCAATGTCCTCATTCACAAGAGATATGACGTCCTTGTCGTTTTCCGGTATCTTTGCCCAGGACTGATCAAAGAAATGCCCTTTGGATCTGAGGTACAGGATGCCGTTTGCGGCAACTACATCCTCTTCAGGGGTGCCCTTCATTTTCCCAACACCTGCCGTACCTGTATGTATTCCGGAGGCACCCGCAAGGCGTGCGAATTTTGAGAGGACCAGCACGGAGAAACCTATTGGGTTTTCGGACCTTGTGAAAGCTCCATGGCCTGCCCTGTGGAAATGAATGAATACATCAGGGTATCTCCTTCTGAGAGTCTGTACTGCCATCCAGCCGGCAGTTATTCCGTCTATAAGGAATGCGTAGCTTCCGGGTTCGAATCCTGCATTGATGATCATCTCACATCTGCCGATCATAGTGTCAAAGTCAGCGGAAGATACATTGAATGAATGGACTTTTTTCTTTCCTGTCTCTCTGACTGCCTTATCCATGGCTTCCTTAACATGTTTTACCATCTTGTCGTAGGGGCAGAAATCCTGGTTTGCCTGGGGCTCGTCATTCTTGACAAAGTCTCCTCCGCCTTTCCAGAAATCATAACATATCTCTGCGTATTCTGCTGAAGTGAGCCCCATCTTTGGTTTCACTATCGTGCCAAGGATCGGCCTGTTGTAGACGCCAAGGTATTTACGCATATCGTCAACAGTGTAACTTGGGCCGTCATACTGTTCAAGCATCGATGGCGGAAACCATATATCCAATAGTTTGAGGGCCTTAACTTCCTTCATTCCAAGGATATTCCCGGCCACATATGTTAGGATGTTCTGGATGTTTCCCCCTCTGTCAAAAAGTCTCCAGGGGTAAGCTATCCACACCAGGCTCCTTTCCAGATCAAGCTGGTATACCTTGGCGTTCATAACCTTGGAGAAAGGGGTCTCAGTATTTACTTTGAAATTTGTACCTGTGGATGATTCTGCTGCAACTTCCGCAGCAGTTTGTAAAATATTCAACCTTCCTTCCGGAACCAGGTGAAAGACCCCCAGCAGATATTCCCCGTTCATTGGGTCGGCCAGTGCCAGATCAACATAGCCATGCTGCTTGGGGTTCAGTGATTGTAATAATTGCTCTTCGGTCAGGTTCATAAGGGGAATAGAGCTTGCAATCTATTTGAGTTTTTGGAATCGCCGGAAAAGCAAATAAGGGTTACAGATATCAGATAAGGCTAAGTTCAGATAGGTAAAAGTTTAGCATACAGGTCTGCCTGCATTAATATTACGTCGGATGAGGTTCCATAAAAGGTGTGTATCAAGGAAAGGTGAGGCACCTGGAAACCACCACGCTTTAGGGCGCCTCTGTCCTTACAAATCCGGGATATTCCCCAATGTCCGGATTAAGTCACTTATTGATCTGCGAGTTATCTTCCTAACCCGCAATAGATAGTAAGGAGTTTCTTTATTTAACCTAAACCCGTTACAATTAGCTACTAGACTATATATTTCAATGTCATTAAAATATCGATTGCCCTTTTACGAACAATACTGTTAAAGGGTTAGTTACTAAGAGATGGTCCCATAAATCTCTTTGCCTTGGTTCCTGCATTAAAGAACATTTCACTGTTCGTATAATTTAATATATCCTAATTTCATTTAAGATGAATCTTTTTAAGTTAATTCAATATTTGAAGATGATATGCTATATTATTTTCATATGGGACCCTGCGTAGAGGAGCCGCGTTAGGATTCCCAGCTACCTAAAAATAAAACTGCGGATAAGCCATGGTCAATAAGATTCACTGTCTTCCTGCGATTTGCTCTATCTCTTTTTCGGCTAATCCTTAAATGCATTTACGCTGCTATTAGTTGGTTGAAAATTTGATGTTGTTAAATCAAAAATACAAAACAAGCAAACACCTTTTTCCAGGTTCAAATAATCCTGTCTTCAATTGAAGAGAGTTTGAAAAAGTAGCCTCAAATTTATCTTTATTCTAATTTGAACAAAAAGTATAAATATGAACGCTTCTTTTAAGCAGCTCTCTCAATAAAGTCAACTGCTGGTAAGATACCAATTAGTTACTTTTCAGAGATGCTCGAAAGAGCAAAGATCATTAAAGTCCCTCTTAAGGCCCCCTAAATATGCTCCCGGCCCAGTGTGGTCGCAAGGTATAAATAGGAACAATGCCTTTAAAGAAGTCCTCGCAACATGCGGGGAAATGCGCTGGTAAAGGATACGGATCTTTGCCTTCGGCCCGGGCGGGTCGGAAGCTTTATATAAGATCGTGCTCTTTTAGCAGTCCTCGCGAAATACGCGGGAACAATTACAATCACCGCCTAAATAGCAAGTGGAGGCAGGAGTTATTTCCTGTCTGACGTTGGATTTGGCAGTTCGGTTAATTCTGACCGGTAGTGTACATATATACTACAACAAAGGAATTAACCAAACTAATGTGCAGAAAGGAAAATTCTCTTCAAACGATAGAATTTCTCCGATCGATTCCTTAAATGACTTCCAAACAATTTGTGTGTGATCAACAATTCTGGTTGATCCTGCCAGCGGTCACTGCTATCAGTGTTCGACTAAGCCATGCGAGTCAAATGTTCTTCGTGAACATGGCGTACTGCTCAGTAACACGTGGACAACCTGCACTTAGGTCGGGGATAAACCCGGGAAACCGGGTATAATACCCGATAGGTCTCGA
>DANZ01000081.1 GCA_002501695.1 Methanolobus sp. UBA474
GCACAGGCGTGGATGTCTACACCCACGGGGAAATGCTGCCCGCAAACTCCTATCCTGCATTCAAGAAATATGATAACTTCGTGGGCAACTACGGCGGCTCCTGGTGGATGCAGAAAGAGGAGTTCGAGAAGTTCAACGGTCCGGTATTCATGACCACAAACTGCATAGTTGCTCCAAAGGAATCTTACATTAACAGGATATATTCAACAGGTGTCGTAGGATATGACGGGGTGGCCTACCTCGGGGCTGACAAGGACGGGAACAAGGACTTCTCGGCCATCATCGAGCAGGCAAAGAAATGCAAGCCTCCTGAGCAGCTTGAAGAGGGGACCATCATGGGAGGATTCGCACATGTAGCTGCGCTGTCGGTCGCTGATAAGATAATCGATGCTGTCAAAAGCGGACAGATAAAGAAGTTCATTGTCATGGCAGGCTGCGACGGCAGGCATAAGGAAAGAAGCTATTATACTGACTTTGCAGAAGCCCTTCCCAGGGACACTGTCATCCTCACGGCAGGCTGTGCAAAGTACCGTTACAACAAGCTTGATCTTGGCGATATCGGCGGCATCCCCAGAGTGCTGGATGCAGGCCAGTGCAANNCTTGAGGACATCAACGACCTGCCGGTGTCATATAACATTGCCTGGTACGAGCAGAAAGCAGTGCTTGTGCTGCTGGCGCTGCTGAGCCTTGGTGTGAAGAACATTATGCTGGGCCCCAAACTGCCTGCGTTCGTTTCGCCCAATGTCCTTAATGTGCTGGTCGAGAATTTCAACATAAGGCCAAACTCAACAGTTGAAGAAGACCTCAAGGCCCTTCTTTGATCTTTTTTATGAGGTTAAGAGGATGAGGAGTAGATCAGAAAGAATAAGAAACAATGAGAAAGAGTAAGGAAGAATGAGGGAGGATCATACATGAAGATAACATCTTTTAAAACTGAATCGGATAAGGAAAACCCTCACGGGGTTTCCGTGAAGAAGCTATACGATACGGAACATGCTCAGGTCATGCATATCGAGCTCAAGCCAGGGGAGAGCCTTAAAAAACATTCAACACCTGTTGATGCTTTCTTTTACATACTGGAAGGAGAAGGTATCGTGGAGATCGGCACAGAACAGCAAAAGGTCTCAAAGGACATGCTTATAGAAAGCCCTGCGAAAATACCTCACAGACTGATGAACGAGAGTGACGGTACTTTCCGTTTCCTTGTCACAAAAGTGCCACGCCAAGCTGAACAGACAAAACTGCTTTGATCCGGTTTTGCAGGATGCAAAGCATACCTGCCCATTTTATCCTGTTGTATCCTGTTAGTTCATTTTTGGGGGGAAAATTGATTAATGGTATGAACTGCTAATATTTCTCAAAAGCTGACAAAGGAGATCAATATGACCAATCTTACCCCCATTATGGAAAAAACGCACGCGTGGGCAACCGGATATGCACAGAGAAAAGGTTACAAATTAAATCCCGACCAGGAAATGGTCCAGCTTGTGGTGGAAGGCCTTTCAAGGAACAGGGAAGAGCTTGGGAGGCAGTATTGCCCGTGCCGTATAGTCAGCGGTAACGTCGAGCAGGACCGTAAGATCATATGCCCTTGTGTCTATCACCATGACGAGATAAAGAATAACGGCAGCTGCCACTGTTCACTGTTCTTCAAGCAATAGGGCGAGTATACGGCCGAATGCAGCCTCTGATCGAACGATCACAAGGCAGGAGAGAGATATGGCAAGTGTGATGGAAATATATCAGTTACTACCAAAAACCAACTGTAAGGAGTGCGGAAAAAGCACTTGCATGGCTTTTGCCGTTGACCTTTTGTCCCGCAAGGTCAAAGCAGAGGATTGTCCCCCTCTTGTCAGGGAAAACAAATACAGGGCCAGCTATGAGAAGCTGTCGGGGATGATAACCCCTGTCGGGAATGTCACCGAGACCGGATTGATAGTGCACGATGAAAAGTGCATCGGGTGTGGGAACTGTGTGGTCGCATGTCCTGTGAATGTAGCAGCGGACCCTATGGGTGCAGGTAGTGGAAAAGCTCCCACGTCCGACAGGGTGATCTTTAAAGTTGAGGACGGCGTCGTCAAGGCCGTTAATGTAAAGGAGTGCCGCCGCTTCGGGGAGAACAAAATACTCTGTGTTGCATGTATCGATACCTGCCCGACAAAGGCAATAGAATTTGTATGATGGGATGAATAATACTTCTGTAAAGGGACTTCCGCAAAGGGGGATGAAGTTGGACAATAATTATTACGTCTGCACAGGCTGCGCGCTCCTGTGCGATGACATTGCAGTGGAGCTTGAAGGCGGAAAGCTGACAAAGGTCCATACTGCGTGCAGGAAAGGATTTGCATTCATGAAGGGATGCAGCGATCCGATGGAATGCACAGTGGACGGCAAGAAAACCGATATTGGCTCAGCTATCAATGAAGCTGCAGGCATTCTGAGGAATGCAGAGAGGCCGCTTATCTTCGGACACGCGAACTCAAGCTCAGGGGCGCAGAAGAAAGCCATAGGGATCGCCAGAAAGACAAACGGGTA
>DANZ01000082.1 GCA_002501695.1 Methanolobus sp. UBA474
GGCCTTCAGTCTCTTGCTCATCCGAGCGTGTAAACGCCTTTTTACTATTTATATTTGTTTATTCACTTTTTTATTTTTATACCTTATATTAATTATATCTGACAATCTATATATATCATTAATTCAACAGTTCAAAATAAATAAAGATGAAGTGCGCTGCATTCTTGTGTTTATATCCTGCCTGTATAAAGTAAAATGAGGGACTACTTAAGTCCCGCATTCCCAGCCACACATATATTTAGCCTGTTCATCTGAGAGTTTGTCAATACTGATCCCCATGGACCTGAGTTTCATCTCTGCCACACTTATATCAAGTTCCTGGGGCACAGCATGCACTCCGCTGGCAAGCCTGTTCTCGGCTATATACCGGACGCATAGTGCCTGGTTCGCAAAACTCATATCCATCACCTCTGCAGGGTGTCCGTCACCTGCTGCGAGGTTTACCAGCCTTCCTTCGGCAAGGACATATACTTTCCTGCTGCCCAGGTCGTATTCCTTTATGTTCTTCCTTGAAGTGCGCACAGACGTTGCCATAGACTCCAGGTCCTCAAGGTTGATCTCTACATTGAAGTGCCCCGCATTGGCAAGGATGGCTCCGTCCTTGATCACTTCGAAATGCTCCCTGCTTATGATATCTCTGTTGCCGGTAGTTGTCAGGAATATGTCTCCTATCCTTGCGGCTTCTTTCATGGGCATCACACTGTTGCCGTCCATGCGTGCTTCCAGTGCCCTGATCACATCTATCTCCGTAACGATCACATTGGCCCCAAGACCTTTTGCGCGCATGGCAGCGCCCTTCCCGCACCATCCGTAGCCTGCAATGACCACGTTCTTTCCTGCGATAAGCAGGTTTGTTGTCCTCATGATCCCGTCCCATGAAGACTGTCCGGTACCATAGCGGTTATCGAAAAGGAACTTTGTCTGCGCGTCGTTGACTGCGATGACAGGCATCCTGAGAGCCCCGTCGCGCTCCATGGCCTTGAGTCTGTGTATGCCGGTAGTTGTCTCTTCGCATCCTCCTATGATGGTGGGAAGCATGTCCACACGCTCTGTGTGGATCTTGAAGATCAGGTCAGCACCGTCATCGATGGTGATGTCGGGCCCGAAATCAAGTACTTTGTCGATAGCATCATAATATTCCTGGTTGCAGCAATCGTATCTTGCATAACAGTCAATGTCCTTGCAGGCATCAAGTGCAAGTGCAACATCATCCTGCGTGCTCAGGGGATTGCACCCTGTAATGGCAACCTCCGCCCCTCCTGCCACCAGTGTCTCTACAAGTACTGCAGTCTTTGCTTCCACATGAAGCGCCATGCCGATCCTGTGCCCTTTAAGAGGCTTCTCCTTCTCGAACTGTTCCCTTATTGCAGCAAGGACCGGCATATGGCTGCGGGCCCATTCGATCTTCTGTCTGCCGGAATCTACCATTTCTTCTTCGCTCATCTGTTATCTCCTCATTCAAAGTCAGTTAAAATCAATTAAGAGTTAATTCTTGCAAGCAGGTTCCTGGAGGCTTGCATTACTTTTTCAAGTATGCTCTGTTCATCAAGGCAGATTACCCTGGTGTCTTCCATGAGTACCTTGCCGGCTATGATAGTTGTCCTGACATCCTTCCCGCTTGCAGCATAAACCAGTTGCGATGCAACATCATATACGGGTGTGAGGTGGGGTTTTCTCAGGTCAACGATAATGATATCAGCATTATATCCCTCTTTCAGGACTCCGCTCTTTATACCAAGTGCCTTTGCCCCGTTGACGGTTGCCATCTCGAGCACCTTGCGGGCAGGCAGTACTGTCGGGTCCATGTTGCTCACTTTCTGAAGCAGTGCTGCAGTCTTCATTTCCTCGAACATGTCAAGGTTATTGTTAGATGCGCATCCATCGGTCCCGAGGGATACGTTGGCCCCGCTTGCAAGGAGTTTGGATACCGGCGCTATCCCGGATGCAAGTTTCATATTGCTCACAGGATTATGGGAAATATTGACCCCCATATCTGCAAGTATCTTTATATCGCCATCCGAGAGCCACACACAGTGTGCTGCAAGTATGTCCTGTCCCCAGAAACCTATGTCTTTAAGGAAGTGTATGGAGCACATGCCGAAGTTCTCTTTCATATAGTTGAGCTCCGCTTCGGTCTCAAGCACATGGATGTGTATCTTTACATTGTCCCTTACTGCCTGCTCCTTCACTCTGATAAGAAAATCCCTGGAGCACGTGTTGGGCGCATGGGGGCCATACATCGTGGTTATCCTGCCATCCGCCTTTCCGTTCCATTCTCTGACGAACCTCGTACCCTCTTTAAGCTCGGCATCAGCCTTCTCCCGGTTGCCGAAGTCCAGCATACCGTATGAGAGTGCCGCCCTCATGCCTGACCCTTCAACGGCCTGAGCAACCATGTCCATACGGAGATACATATCAGCAAAGGCTGTTGTCCCGGACCTTATCATCTCCAGGCAGGCAAGCAGGCTGCCTATATGGATATCATCATCGGTCAGTTTTGCTTCCGCAGGCCATATTCGGTCTTCCAGCCATTCTTTGAGCGGCATGTCATCTGCATAGCCCCTGAAAAGCGTCATTCCTGCATGGCAGTGGGTATTGATGAGTCCGGGCATAACTACGCATCCTCCGGCATCTATCACTTTGTCCGCGGTACTGTCAGTAGACCTGCCAACCTCTTTTATCATGCCGTCCTCGATGACGACGACCCCATTTCCAATGTCCCCTGTTTCAGGGTCCATTGTAAGCACATAAGCATTTTTGATAATGATGTCTGCCATTTTTACCTCTGATATATCTCTCTTGCTTGCTGTTGTTGTGTATCCTGAATATGTCATGCTCACAGAAACCTTTGTTATGGTCCCTGTATCTATTGCAGTTCTACCTTCAATTCATCAAGGTACAGGTGCATTATCCGCATTCTCTGTTCTGCTATTTCCTTTGCAGTTACGGTGTTCAGCCTTTCCATTATCCTGAAAGGCTTCCTTTCCATGTAATCACAGAACCCTTCAAAAGGGTCCTCTGTATAAGCGTTCATTGATGTTTCCTTCACAGTCCCGATAGTGCTTTTCAGCGCTCTGAGAGCTCCCATGGAAACAAGCGAGCGGAATATTCCCACAGCTCCAAGAGCATCCAGCCTGTCGGCATCCTGCAGAATCATGGCCTCGATGGTCTCGGCCTGTATGCCCCTGCTGAACCTGTGTGTAAGGATACAGGAAGCCACATGTTCCACCACACTTTCCTCCAGGCCCCGGACTGCCAGGAATTCCCGTGCGATCCCTGCACTGTAAACTGCATGGTTCCCGCCCTCTTTGTGCTCCCTGACAATGCCTGCATCATGGAGCAGTGCGGCAAGCTGTAGCACCTGCAGGTCGCCTCCTTCTTTTTCCCGGATACGCAGGCATAATTTTTCCACACGCTCGATATGTGAGATGTCATGAGTGCTTGGCTCGCCAGCCAGCAGTCCGGTGACAAATTCCCTCGTCTCCTCTATCAGATCCATCTGACCCCTCTTTCTTCGGACTGCTGTTTCAATCTTTCCTGGATGTTATAGAGGGCATCTGCAATGACCTTGCTGTTATCGTATGCTTCTGTTACCTCTTGAAGTGACTGCCTGCTGTCCTGTTTCATCTCCCTTGAAAAGTATATCATATTCTGCAGTGCCCGGGTAACATTATCCACTATGGTCACTGTTGCACTGAGCGAGGTTCTTGAGAGCGGGTTCAGGTCGATGGCGATCACGGTCTTCCCCATTTCCGCCAGCTTCTGACAACGGTCTCCGTCTTCCAGCGGCACCAGTACCACATCCGCGCTGAATATACCTTCAGCGTCCACTATCGCCCTGTCATGGGAGAGGTCAAGCCTCTTGTCACCCTTGCCACCGAGCACCTTACCTGCGCCATGGGACCTGAGATGCTCTATTATCTTGTGCACTCTGGCATCACTCCTGTGGAAGAGGTTCACTTCAAGGGTGGCTCCGGTGATATCCGCAAGGGTCACAAGGTTCTCAGGCACAAGCGCTGCCGTGTTCCCGTTCACTGATATGACCGGATTCTCTGCCAGAAGGATATGCGCCACAGCTGCCCTTTCAGCCACAGCCGCGGACTGCGTGGTCTTCTCACCTATAAGGTAATCGAATGCTTCACCCCTGCCCTGTGCCACAAGGCCCTGCAGGCTGGTAAAACCCATACGTACACCCTCAACTATTTTCTCTCTGGTCATGAGGGATTCGTATCGTGGATGATCCCTGGGAATCTCGGTCATATTATATCTCCTTATATTTGCTTCAGATCATTCTAATACTACCGGGGCTTATCTTATAGTGCAGCACCTGCTGCCCGAAGCTGGAAAGCGTGTCCGTCAATTCATCACCAGTGTCTTTTTTTCCGATGGCGAAGACCGTATTACCGAGCATGGCCTGAGACGCCATTCCTCCAACGGCTTCCACAGCCTCGATGATCTCTATGATCTCTACGGTCGCCAGGTTTGCACCTATCGAAAAGTTCCTGGCGCAGGTCATAAAGTTCTCTATGCCGGGCCTTAGCATAAGTCTTTTCATGGCTTCTCTTCCAGCACGGTTTATGCTGCTTACGGCACTCTTGTTATCCAGCACCGAACCTGTCGGCAATTTTCCCATGACAATACAGAATATATCATATTCACCCACAGGTATCCTGTCACAGGAGCCGACACCGGGGGCTCCGGGTGAGGTTCTGATCACGGCACCCCCAAGTGACTGGGCAGCCACATCTCCCAGTCCGCTGCTGTTGCGTACTTCAGCCACATGGGCTATCTCATTGAGCCTGTTGGCTGTAAGGTTCAGTGAGAGCACCTGATTTAGCGCATAGGCTGTCCCAAGGGCGCCGGCGCCNNACCGGCCTGTCCGTCAGCATCTCAACAACACTCCGGCTGGTGCTGCCTGCCACGCCTGTCCCGTTAAGCAGTACAGCCGTCTCTTCAATGTCTTCTCCAACGGTCACAGTGGTCTCGATGCCGGCATTGAGCACTATCCCGCAGCCTGTAGAACCTTTCCTGGCCGGGTCCTTATGGTCATGCACCTCGAAAAAACCCGTGATGTGTGCAGGTGCAAAAGCCCTTGCGCTGACAGTATCCATGCTGGCCATCTAATGTTTATCCCCTGAAGAAAGCATGAGGGTTATCTCGTCCATCAGGGTGCTTGCGATGCGGCTCTTCGGACCTGTGATGTTCGTGTGCTCTTTCCTGTCAGGCCGGATGACGAACACGCTGTTCTCATCTGTGCCCATGCCACCCGCGCTGACGTCATTCGCGATTATCATGTCAAGCTTCGAGCTTTTGAGCGTATCCATCGCACGCCTGAAAAGTTCCTCTTTGCCAATCCCGGTCTCCGCCTTGAATCCGACTATCCTTATGCCGGGATATGCCTCCCTCGCTTCTTTGATCAGCTTGCGTGTCGGCCTGAGCGAAAGTACCGGGGCTCCTCCCGACTTGATCTTTGTCCCTGCCGCATCAAGTGTATAGTCCCCTATGGCAGCCGCGCTTATCAGCACGTCACAGCCTTTTTGCAGTTCCTCCAGCACTGCTGCTGTCATCTGCTCCGCGCTTTCCGCAAATATCTCCCCAATACCGTCAACTCCGATCATGTTCCTGTGGAATATAGTGACATCGGCACCTCTGCGGTAAGCTTCCAGTGCCAGTTCGATGCCGGTCTTTCCCGAAGCCCTGTTCGTAAGTATCCTTATAGGGTCCACAGCCTCAGCCGTGGAACCGCTTGTGATCAATATCTTTTTCCCGCGCAGGCTGTTACTGCCGATCATGCGCTCGACCTCCAGCACTATGTCGGCATTGTCGCTGATCTTTGCGATGCCCTCTTCTACCTTTGGCCCGACAATGCATATGCCCCATGATCTTAACTTTTCAAGATTCCCGTTTACAGCCGGATGCCTGTACATATCTTCATGCATAGCAGGCACCACCATGACAGGTCTGCCTGCTCCTATGGCTGTCGTCGCGAAGGTCGTTACAGGTGTGTCATCTATTCCCGCCGCTATCTTCCCTATCGTATTGGCTGTTGCAGGCGCCACCAGCAGCAGATCCGCCCTGCCCCTGTTTCCAAAGAACCCTACATGCTCCACTTTCCCGGTTATCGCGGTGATGACCTCGTTCCCGGTAGCGTAATGCAGGGCCATGGGATTCATTATCCATCCTGCGGCCTCGCTCATGACGGCATGCACGTCCGCACCCCTGCGTATCAGTTCCCGCGCAAGTTCCACTGTCCGCACAGCGGCAATGCTGCCAGTGACCGCAAGTACAATGGTCCTGCCGTCCAATGATCCTGATCTTGCGGACCTTATCCAGAGGGTGGGATGTTCGGTGTTCATATTTCTCTCTTTTTGGTTTAAACAAGAGGATTTTTAGTATTAATAAAGTATGGGTTGTTGTGGGTCAGATCCTCCATTCAAGAGAACGGAACCGGATCAATTATTCCTGAAATAGGTACGGGAAGTTTTAAACTTTCTAGTTGTTTCAAACTCCTTATTTACTCCGGGACACTTATTTTATACCTGATCCAAAGCTGAACTATATATCTGAAAAGGAAGGTGCATTAAATTGGCTTCTCTGATGCTTCCCCGTCCCGCAACCCCGG
>DANZ01000060.1 GCA_002501695.1 Methanolobus sp. UBA474
CATGGCAAGTTATAAGATGCTCGTACAGGATGTGATCCGAAAGGCAGACATCCTTCTTGAGATAGTGGATGCGCGTTTTCCTCAGGAGACAAGGAACAGCCATGTGGAGAACGATATAATCCGTATGGGCAAGCCGTTCATAATAGTCCTTAACAAATGCGACCTTGTATCAAAGAAAAGTCTCGATATCTCAAAGACCGCTCTTTCATCGGTCGCGCCAACAGTCTTTGTATCTGGCAAGGACAAGTCCGGCACGACTATCCTGCGGCATAAGATCCTGGAGATCGCCGGCATCAACAACATGAAGGACCGGGATATCCTGGTGGGCTGTCTGGGCTACCCGAATGTCGGCAAATCCTCGGTGATTAACGGTGTCACCGGAAGGCACAGGGCCGGTACATCTTCAATATCCGGGTATACAAAGGGGGTTCAGCTTGTAAATGCAGGCTCGAACATCAAATTCATTGACACGCCGGGGGTAATACCTTTTGACGAGCACGACGAATGCATGCAGGGTCTTCTGGGAGTAAAGGATTCGACACACCTGAAAGACACGCTGGGCGTGGCTCTCAAAATGATCGAGAAACTATGTGCTGAGAACAAGGCCTCACTTGAATCTCTATACAACATAACTCTGGAAGGTCAGGATCCCTATGAGGTCATTGAACTTATAGGACGGCAAAGTAATTTCCTGAAGAAAAAGGGAGAGATAGATGAAATGAGGGTATCCATGAAAGTGATCAATGACTGGCAGAAAGGGCTGCTTGTAGTCTGATCGCCCACAGCTTTACGATCAACTCTGGAAATGGGAGGTCATATGTCCGAAACCCGCGGAAAGTATTTTGGTGTGTGCACATCATATCACCATTCGAAAGGCTGCAATTGTCCCCGGTGCCCTTCATATCCTGAAAAAGGGACGTTCATGTTCTGTGCCAAAGGCAGCAGTCCCAAGGCACAGCAGAAAGCAGGATGCTTGTGTGCCGAGTGTGAGGTCCATGGTAAGTTTGGGTTTAAAGGCGATTACTTCTGCCTTTCAGTACACAAGAAAGATTAGATCCGGTACATACATTAGTGAACGACATGGAAACAGCTATGAGGGTCCACTGTCTGCAGCATCTTGAATTTGAAACACTGGGAACTATCCTCCCGTGGATGCAGGTAAAGGGGCATGTGCTTTCAAGAACTCTCCTGTGCACAAAAGCAGAATTCCCGCATAACGATGATTTTGACATGCTGATAATAATGGGCGGGCTTATGAGCGTATATCAGGAGAGTGACTATCCCTGGCTCATAAAAGAAAAGGAATTCGTGAGGAGTGCTATCGAGGCTGATAAGCCTGTGCTTGGGATATGCTTTGGTGCCCAGATGATAGCTGAAGTGCTGGGTAGCAGTGTCTGCAGGAACGATCTCAAGGAGATCGGATGGCACAGGGTTGAACTGGCACCTGTCCCCGGGAAAGACTATTTCCAGCAGGGTCTGAACCAAAGCTTCACCGCTTTCCAGTGGCATGGCGATACTTACGGACTTCCGGCCGGAGCAAAGAGACTCTTCACATCCGAAGCCTGCAGGGAACAGGGCTTCGTCTACAAGGACACGGTGCTTGCTGTACAGTTCCATCCAGAAGTGGATGAACAAAGTATATCAAATCTGATCACACATTGCAGGGCTGACCTGCAGGGTGGCAGCAGGTACGTACAGGAAGAAGCGGAGATTCGCAACAGGCCGGAACTGGTGGAAAGCTCTGCAAAGTTAATGTTCTCGATCCTTGACAGATTCGAATGCCTGCACAGGAGCTTCACTGCAGGCAGCTATGCGGGAGACCGGAGATGTCACTGAATCATATTCGGGATAATTGAGTGTAAAGGTCTGTCGTTAAAATACGGATCAAGGGGGTGTGATATCTTTTTCCAGGAACCGCACCAGCTCCCTCTGGTCAAATCCATGCCCTTGTATGTTATATCTGCCAAGCATGCAGCGCCCGGTCCTTCCAGGCCCGTGGTAATCGGAACCGCCTGTCATTAAAAGGTCTTTTGATTTTGATATGTTGAACATGGTCCCTATCTGTTCTATTGAACTGTTCCCGTAGAATACTTCAAATCCGTCCACTCCGTAGTTCACCAGTGATTCAGTGACAAAGGGCAGCATATGCATATCATGGTACATATCCAGTGTTCTTAGCAGGTGTGCACAGATAGCTATGCCTCCTGCATTATGAATGGCCTTTATGGTTTCAGCAGCAGGGAATTTCTTCATCTCTATGGTGTGCGGGGAGGTTTCCGAGAGCCACTGATTGTGGAAATCAAAGTTGCTCATACCCTTGTTCACTACCGACTGAGCGATATCGTGTCTGGTCGGAATTCCGCTGACGTTCTCAAGAGTGGAACGGTCAATGACCCATTCATGTGATTCTAGCATTGAGCAGACCTTTTCGCAGTACTCGTTAGCATTGTGCTTTGCTTCATCCAGCATTTTGAGCAGGCTCTCTTCCTCTCTGTCAAAGCCATAACCAAGAACATGCAGTTCTATATCGGGAAGATCAAGTTTGCTCGTGAACTCTATGCCGGGTATGAATTTCAGACCTCTTTTTGCACATTCCCTTTCAACGATATCAAGGCCCTCGATAGTGTCATGGTCTGTGACACTCAGTGCCCGAAGTCCCGAATCATGTGCCAGTTTCACAAGTTTTGAGGGATCCAGGTCCCCGTCTGAAAATGTTGTGTGTGAGTGCAGGTCTACTATAATCTCTATTTTTACACCTTCATAAGTATAAATGATCAATGAAAATTATTAACCTTTATCTATATAAACTATTTTAAATAAAAATGTTATATAGTGGATACAAAAAAGGAGATCGAGGGTTTCCCCTCTGTTCCTATGAAATTATCTCATCATCTGTCCTGATGCCGACGACCATCTCCACGGGGGAGACGAATATCTTGCCGTCGCCAAACTTGCCTGTACGTGCGTTCTGCTTGATCGTGTCTATGACCGGATGCACATCATCATCGCCAATCACCATCTCGATCTCGACTTTTGGGATCATGTCTACCTTTATCTGCTTGCCTCTGTACTGGAGACAGATCCCCCTCTGAGCACCGCGGCCTTTCACTTCATGCACTGTCATTGCGAAATATCCTTTCTCTTCCAGTGCGGCTTTGACATCATTGAGCTTTTCCGGTCTTATGATCGCTACTACTTTCTTCATTAACATCACCTCAGGCTGTTGTGGATTCCCCATGCTGTGAGATGTCCAGTCCCACGTACTCCTCTTCTTCTGTTACACGCAGCCCCATGACCTTGTCCACTACTTTTGCCAGCAGGTATGTCATACCGAAAGCGTAGGCAACAGCAACGGATGCATCAAGGACCTGTATAAGGAACTGGCTGACGTTGCCATAGAGCAGGCCGTCAACTCCTCCGACCGCTGCACTTGCAAATATGCCGGTTGCGATGGCACCCCAGAGTCCTCCCATGCCGTGGATGGCCCAGGCGTCAAGGCTTTCGTCAAGACCCCTGCGTACACGGAAGAGAAGTGCACTGTAGCACAGCAGTCCGGCGAACCCTCCTATGATGATGGCAGACATCGGGCTGACGAATCCACATCCCGGTGTGATAGCCACAAGACCTGCAATTGCACCGCTGATCATTCCCAGGGAACTTGGCTTGCCCTTGATCCATGATGCGGCCATCCATGTGATAGCACCGGCTGCAGCGGAGATGTTGGTCGTTACGAGCGCGTTGACTGCGGTCCCGTTGGCTGAAAGTGCACTGCCTGCGTTGAATGCGAACCAGCCAAACCACAGGATCGCTCCTCCGAGCAGTGTGGTTGTGATGCTCTCGGCTTCCATGCTGTATTTACCGTAGTCCATGCGGTTGCCTATAACAAGTGCCAGGGCAAGGGCGCCAAACCCAGAACTGATGTGGACCACCGTGCCTCCCGCAAAGTCAAGGGCACCGAGTGAATGAGCCCAGCCGCCTCCCCAGGACCAGTGCGCAAGGGGGTCATAGACCAGAGTTGTCCAGAGCAGCCCAAGCACTATGAAGGAACTGAACTTCACGCGCTCCGCAATACCGGATGTGAGGATCGCAAGCGTGACGCCTGCAAACACGAGCTGGAATACCATGAAGAGCATGTCGGGTATGCCTTGCCCGTCAAGCCCGACCCTTCTGAGGCCTATGTGATCCAGGCCACCGATGAATCCGAATATGTCGGTGCCGAAAGAGAGCGAGTAGCCAAGTAGCACCCACTGGATACTTACGATCGCAAAGGCGATGAAAGACATCGCTATCATCGATATCAGGTTCTTCCTGCGCACCATGCCGCCATAGAAAAGCCCGACCCCTGGTGTCATCAGCATCACAAGGGCCGTACATATGATGACAAATGCCGTATCTCCCGTATCTATAGCCATCTCAGCTCACCTTTCCTGACATCGAAACCGTTTTTACGAAAACCCTGCACATGGTTGTTTCTTCCATAACCTTCACCAAGATTGTAATCTGTTCATTATTGAAATAACATGCCTACTTCCTAGCTTATACTATTTATATTTTTTTAAGCATAGTTTCAGTTTTGCTGGCCATGTTCTTCATCCTGGATCTGAGGACAAGACTAGATGTACGCTCAACCACATCCTGCCACTTCAGAAATTTGCAATTTCTGCAGTCATATATATTTTAGCTGCAGTAATATATTTATATAAGTATTTTTATTATATCAGATTAATAGTTGGAGTTTTTACTTATGGTCTCTGATAATAACGGTTCTGAATTAAAGATCGGCAAATTGTCCGGAGCTCACATGGCCATCGGGGCTGCTGCTATCTTTGTTTTTGCTATATTGACACTTGTTGCGGCTTCAGGTATGATCTACATTCCGCTTTTGACCGAAATACTGGGCACAGACAAACCTGTTGACCTAGGCGTTGAGACTGATCCGGTATTGTTCGATCAGCTGGTCCGGGAACAGGGCATAACACTTGCAGGCCCGATGTCTGCGTACACACTCACCAGCAATATCGTCTACTCAGATACTTCACCTATGGATATCAGCCTCTCAAGTGCACAATTAAGCTCATACCTGCAAGCCACTAATAATGAGGGCCCGCTGGAAGACATACAGGTCCGTCTCGGAAGCGGGAACCATGCCGAGATGTCCGGCTATATCGATCTGAACGAGTTTGGCTATGATTTCAAAGGACCTGTATATGCAGAAGGCACTTTCCAGAAGGCAAGTGACAACTCGGTAAGTATCGACATTTCCGGTGCAAAGGTAGGATTGTTACCGCTTCCGTCAGGCAGTGCCATGCAGGGAGAGCAGGAGCTTGAGGCTCTTATCAATTCCCATCTATCAAAGATGCCCGGGATGAATATAGAAAGCCTTGAAGTTGAGGATGGCAGCCTGAATTTCAAAGGGGACTTCCCCAGGACCTTTGAACCCGCAGATACCTGATCAACATCTTTTCTAATTCAGGGCATACTGCCCTTTTTCCTTTTTATCCTGCGCCCTTGCTTTTTATCTATATTCAAAGGCTATTTATTTCTATATGGGTTATACCACTCCCATACAGTTCATTTGGATCATATCATCACGGAGAATCAAGAATGGCAATCCACCCTATAGAATATCGCTATGGAACAGACGAGATGAAACATGTCTGGAGTGAGGCGAACCGCCTTGAGAAGATCATGCATGTCGAAGCAGCACTTGCAAGAGCTGAAGCGGACATCGGGCTCATCCCTCCGGAAGCTGCGGATATCATTGAAAAGAGCATAGGTGCCGTGAAACTGGAACGGGTCAACGAGATCGAGGATGAGATCCATCATGATATGATGGCAGTTGTTATCGCCATTTCTGAGAAATGTGCAGGGGATGCCGGCAAGTGGGTACACTTCGGTGCAACATCCAATGATATGCTGGACACTGCAACTGCACTGCAGTTCAGGGAAGCAGTGAGCATACTGGAAGAGAAAATGCACCGGCTGCTGGACGTGTTGCTGGTACAGGCCAGTGAGAACAAAAAGCTGGTATGTGCAGGCAGGACCCACGGGCAGATAGGCGTGCCCACAACTTACGGGCTGCGCTTTGCTATCTGGGCATCCGAGGTAGCACGCCACATTGAGCGCCTGGAGCAGCTCAGGCCACGCCTGCTGGTGGGACAGATGACCGGCGCTGTGGGAACACAGGCGGCTTTCGGCAAGGATGGTATAGAGATCCAGAAACGCTCCATGGACTACCTGGGTATCGGCTCGGTCGATGTCTCCAACCAGATCATCCAGAGGGACCGCCACGCAGAGTTCGTTATGTGGATGGCCAGTACCGTGACGACCCTGGATAAAATAGGCACTGAGATCCGCTCCCTGCAGAGAAGCGAGATAGCCGAGGTGGAAGAGAGCTTCAGGAAGAAACAGGTAGGCTCGTCCACAATGCCCCACAAGCGTAACCCCATCAAGTCTGAGCAGATATGCGGGCTTGCAAGGATCGTGCGCGCGATGGTGGAGCCGGAACTGCTGAACAACACTCTCTGGGATGAGCGTGACCTTACAAACTCCTCATGCGAGCGCGTGGTCTTCCCCGAAGCCTGCATCCTGACCGATCATATCATCAAGCTTGCGATCGGCGTTATCGAGAACCTCCGTTTCTATCCCGTGAATATCCGCCGCAATCTCGACCTGCTCAGGGGCCTGAACATGGGTGAGGCCGTCATGATAGAGCTTGCAAAACGCGGTGTCGGCCGCCAGGAAGCTCATGAGCTTGTGCGCTCCAGTGCCATGGAAGCCCACGAATCCGGCAGGCACTTCAAGGATGTCCTGCTGGCAAACCCCGATGTTGCAAAGTACCTGAGCGAAGATGATATAGTCAGCCTGGTGGACCCGGACAGGTACATAGGCACTGCTGTGGAACAGGTTGAAGCTGTTGTCGAAAAACTAAAGAGAAGGTGATCGAGGGTTCTGATAACCCTCAATATTATTTTCAGGCCAAAATCCCGGACCGGTCTTCTCGTACCAGGATGCAGGCACCCGTAAATGGAACTTGTCTTTCTCCAGTCTGAAATCTAGCACACTTCCAGGGCCCTCAGGAGCTGCTTCAGGTCGGCTTTTGCACTCTCGACAAAAACACCCCTTGTGCCTGAGATGATAATGGTCCAGTCCCCGCCGCTGTACATCCAGTTATGCTGAGGTATCCATTTCATCTTGTATAGGTCTGTGTAGGCGCTTGCCAGAGCATCGAACATCATGTTCACGGCCCCGCAGAACTTAGCGGTCGTCTGGGCCATCTCTTTGGGCATTTCCATCTTGGCCTTATAATCCACAAGTTTTCCTTCCGGACTGAAGATCCCTGCTGCCATTACGCCTTCGAATTTCAGGAGCTCATCTAATGATAGGTTGCATACTTTTCTTTCCATACTCTTACCCCGCTTCAAATTAAGAGGATCCCAATTCCTCTATAAAAATAGAGGCATATCGATATATATAAACATATGTCAATGCATCTTCAATTCTTTAAAATCCATGGTATATAGATGCAAGCTCTTCATCGGCATGCAAAATTGAACCGACAAAAGCACATTTAAAAAAAGTATCTAAAAAATGCTCACTTCGCAAGCATCTTATTCAGAAACTTTCCAGTGTATGATACACTGCTCTTTGCAACTTCCTCGGGCGTGCCTTCTGCTATGATCTTTCCGCCTTTGTCGCCGCCCTCGGGCCCCAGGTCGATCACCCAGTCAGCGGTCTTTATCACATCAAGGTTATGCTCGATGACTATGACGGTGTTCCCGGCTTCCACAAGTCTCTGGAGCACTTCAAGGAGCTTCTTCACGTCATCAAAGTGCAGTCCTGTGGTAGGCTCATCCAGGATGTAGACCGTCTTGCCGGTGGAGCGCTTGCTCAGCTCTGTTGCCAGCTTGACCCTCTGGGCTTCGCCTCCTGACAGCGTGGTGGACGACTGGCCGAGTTTGATGTATCCCAGGCCAACATCAAAAAGGGTCCGCAGCTTACGGCTGATGGCAGGTATGTTCTCAAAGAACTCCAGTCCCTCCTCAACGGTCATGTCCAGAACCTCGGCTATGTTCTTGTCCTTGTATGTAACTTCCAGGGTCTCGCGGTTGTAGCGCTTCCCATGGCATACCTCACAGGGCACGTACACATCCGGAAGGAAGTGCATCTCAATAGTGATTATCCCGTCACCTGAACATGCCTCGCACCTGCCGCCGCGCACATTGAAACTGAAACGCCCTGCCTGATATCCCCTGGCACGGGATGTCTTTGTCTGTGCGAACAGCTCCCTTATGGGGGTGAAGAGGTTGGTGTAGGTTGCCGGATTGGAACGAGGTGTCCTTCCGATGGGCGACTGATCGATAGTGATGACCTTATCCACATGCTCAAGGCCTTCTATCTCCCTGAACTTTCCCGGTATTTCCCTGGCCTTGTTCAGCTTCTTCGCAAGCACTTTGTTCAGTGTCTCATTAATGAGCGTGCTCTTGCCTGAGCCGGATACCCCGGTAACGCAGACAAGAATGCCCAGCGGGAATGAGACATCCACGTCCTTGAGATTGTTCTCGCCGGCTCCATACAGCATAAGCATGTTCCTGGACTTGCGCCTCTTCTCCGGTACATCTATCTTCAGCTTGCCGCTCAGGTATTTCCCTGTACTGGAGCTATCATTGCTCATTATCTCTTCAGGACTGCCCTCTGCAACGATCTCGCCGCCATGGATGCCTGCACCGGGTCCCATATCCACCACGTGGTCTGCGCTGCAGATGGTCTCTTCATCGTGCTCCACTACAACCACTGTGTTGCCGATATCTCTCAGGTGCTTCAGGGTATTGATGAGCCGCAGGTTGTCCCGCTGGTGCAGGCCGATACTGGGTTCGTCAAGGATGTAGAGCACTCCCATAAGGCTTGAGCCGATCTGGGTCGCAAGCCTGATACGCTGCGCCTCTCCTCCTGAAAGGGTTCCCGCCGACCTGCTAAGGGTCAGGTAGTCAAGGCCCACATCTACCAGGAAGCCAAGCCGTGCCTTTATCTCCTTCAGGATAAGCCTGGCAATGGTATATTCACGCTCGTTAAGCTTTGTTTCCAGTACCTCGAAAAAGTGCAGGCCTTCCTCCACCGACATACCGGTGATCTGGATGATGTTACGGTCGTCGACCGTTACCGCAAGACTGGCAGGCTTGAGCCTTTTTCCCTGACACACGGGACAGGGTTTCGTGCTTATATATCGCTGCATCCTGTCCTTGCTGGTCTCGGACTCAGTACTCTCGAACACCTTGGAGAGGTTGGCAATAACTCCCTTGAACCGCCCCGTATGCCTCCAGGTGCCTCCGTTCCTGCCTACATGGGAAAAGGGTATGGGTTCCTCGCTGCCATAGAATATAATGTGCTGTATCTCCGGGTCCAGTTTGCCGAAGGGTACGTCCATGGAGAATTTCTTGTATCGGGCAAGAGACTCAAGGGACTGCATGTAGTAACCATCCTTGGTCTTGCTGTCCCAGGGCTCGATGGCACCCTGAGCAAGGGTCAGTGTCTTATCCGGCACTATCAGGTCCGGGTCGAATTCCATTGAAGTGCCAAGCCCGTGACACTCCGGACATGCACCCTGGGGACTGTTGAAGGAGAATGCTGCAGGTTCCATCTCTTCAAAACCAATGCCGCATTCTGAGCATGCGAGGTTCTCGCTGAATGTCATCTCCTCACCGTCAACTATCTGTACTGTAAGGGTGCCGCCGCTCTTCTCAAGTGCAGTCTCGACAGACTCAGATAATCTCTCTTCGATACCTTTCCTGATCACAAGCCTGTCCACAAGCACATCGATATTATGCTTAACGTAGCGTTCAAGCTCAATATTGTCCACATCCTCCAGGGACTGGATCTCGCCGTCTACGCGGGCCCGTGTAAAGCCTTCGGCAAGCAGGTCAGCAAGCAGCTTTTTGTACTCGCCTTTCCTCTCCCTTACGATAGGGGCAAGCACATGTATCTTTGAATCCTCAGGGAGCCTCATGATGCTGTCCACTATCTGGTCCACGCTCTGGGTCGCGATGATCCTCCCGCATTGAGGGCAGTGCCTGATGCCTATCCTTGCGAAGAGCAGCCTGAGATAATCGTATATTTCGGTCACTGTACCCACAGTGGACCTTGGGTTCTTGCTTGTGGTCTTCTGCTCGATGGATATGGCCGGGGATAAGCCTTCGATATACTCAACATCGGGCTTTTCCATAAGCCCGAGGAACTGCCTGGCATAGGCTGAGAGCGATTCCACGTATCTCCTCTGCCCTTCGGCATAGATGGTATCAAAAGCAAGGGACGATTTCCCGGAACCGCTGAGCCCGGTTATCACAATGAGCTTATCCCGGGGCAGCGTCAGGTCAAGGTTCTTAAGATTATGTTCTTTTGCACCTTTTATTACTATATTACTTAAGGACATGTCTGTATTTTCATAAGGTGATTAGTAAGTAAAGTTTGCGGTAACTATGATTTTAAAAATCTTTACGATAAAAGATTATATCCTGTAAAACACTATTAAAGCAGAAACACATATTATATAAAGGACAATACTGAAGGTTCAATCATGGTAAAATGGAAAAGGGATATTGGACTGGAAGCAAGGATGGTCGTGACGATGTTCCTGCTGGCTGCAGTATACCTGTTGTTCCTGGCAGCCCTTGCCTATTTGCAAACTCCGATGGGATTCATGCTGATCTTTATAGGTCTGTTCATGGGCCTGCAATATTATTACTCTGACCGGCTGGTCCTGTGGTCAATGAATGCCAAAGTGGTCTCCGAAGCTGAGGAACCGGCCCTCCATCAGACCATTACAAGGCTGTGTGCCATGGCTGACCTGCCAAAACCCAGGATAGCCATTGTCAGGACCCCGATGCCAAACGCCTTCGCAACCGGAAAGGGTCCAAACAGCGCTGTGGTGGCGGTCACTACCGGGCTGATGGACAGGCTCAACCAGGGAGAACTCGAGGCCGTGCTGGCCCATGAGCTGAGCCATGTCAAGAACAGGGACATGACCGTACTGACCATAGCCAGCTTCCTCTCCACCGCTGCCTTCTACCTTGTAAGGTACGGCATGTACTTTGGGGGTTTCGGTAACAACAGGAAAGGCGGAGGAAACATAGTCTTGGTATGGATCATCTCCATTGCCGTATGGGTGGCCAGTTTCCTGCTGATCCGCGTCCTTTCCCGTTACCGGGAGCTTGCAGCTGACAGGGGTGCAGCTATGGTCACCGGGAATCCCGCAAATCTCATTTCCGCACTGTTGAAGATAAGCGACACAATGCCAAGGATACCTACGGATGACCTGCGGAAGGTCGAAGGGATGAATGCTTTCTTTATCATACCGGCGGTCTCGGGTTCCGTTATGAACCTCTTCTCCACACATCCCACAATGGAGAAGCGCATAGCTGAACTTGAAAAAATGCAGAGGGAGATGGAGTCCTGATGGGACTGCGTGATGTTTTCGATTCCGTACTGGGAAAGAGCAAGCTGCCCGAGGCAAAGACAGACCGTCTCTTTGCGATATCCACCGCCGTGGTGACCATGGAGCTGAACCTGAACCTGTTGCCGTCAAGCTCAGCAGGTATCTGCTTCAAGTCCATGGATATGTCACGTTACCAGACAGTCAGGGAAGAGATAGAAGGCCTGCTTAAGCATAGCGCGGCTGAGACAGGCACTAATTACAGGCTTGAGAAGGATGAGTACAACTTCCTCTGGGTGGTGCTGAAAGACCCTGATTTCGAGGATCTTGTGACAAATATCCACATGATCTCCCAGACCCTTATAGAAAATGGATTCGGGGAGCAGTTGCTGTGTGCAGTCTACAGGTTCGAGAGTGACGGCCCTGTTTACTGGATATACAACTTCAAGCAGGNNCTCCTGTGCGCAATCTTCCGGTTTGAGGATACAAAACCCGTGTACTGGATATACAACTTCAAGCAGGGAAGCTACTATCCATTCGTACCGCGGGAAAAGAACAAAAGGGACAACTCCGTGGAAATGAGGCTCAAATCGCTCATAGAAAAGGAGCTGCCCATTGAGAAGAACCTGGAAAAATGGTATCCCCTCTGGGGAATGCCATTCTAAATCCTGGTCAGCCTTCGAGTAAGCCGTCGCCCGCAAAGATAGCTCTTGCCTCTTTAAGGGTCAGGTCCTCCGGTGGTACAATGACGTCAGATTCCATGATGTCAGTATCATCCAGCTTCTTTCCTTTTGCTCGGATGCAGCTTAACAGTTTTGAGAGCTCGGCCCTGTATTCCGCTTCCTTTCCTCCGGCCACCAGCTCTACTATCCTGTTGTCTATGACATTGAGTTCATCGAACAGGCTGCTCGGGACCTGGTACTGTCCCTCCTCTGATATGCGTATTATCATTTACCTGCCTCCTTTTTCAGCCTTGCCAGCTCGTTGTCCACATCGGACTGCGCATTGATCTTTGCAAGCTCCCTGTCTATATCATCACCGCTGCTTGTGAAGTCTTCCAATGTACCGCTCTCGATGAGCTCATCAAGGGCTGAAGCGCGGGCCTTCATATCTTCGGTCTTGTTCTCTGCCCTGTCAATAGCAAGGCCAACGTCTGCCATCTCCTCGCTGATACCTGAAACGGACTCACTTATCTTGACCTGGGCCTCGGCAGCAGAGTATTGTGCCTTGATGGTCTCTTTCTTTGTCCTGAATACCTCTACCTTGGTTGAAAGGCGCTTCTCGGCCGCAACAAGCTTCTCCTGTTCTTTTTCCAGTTCCGCTATCTGCGTATCCAGGCTCAGGACCTGCGTACTTAATGAGCTTTTCCTCTCAAGCGCCAGTCTTGCAAGGTCTTCCCTGTCTGCAGTGATGGCTTCCTTTGCCTGTGTGTCAAGTTTCTCGATGCTTTGCTGGAGCTTTGAGCGCTGCAACTGGAGCCTTTTCTTTGAGGTCGTTACCTCTGCAACTCCCCTTTTAACATTCTGAAGCATCTCAAGCTGCTTCTCGTAAGAATAATCAAGCGTCTCTCTCGGGTCTTCCATCCTGTTGACCAGCTTGTTCATTTTAGACTTGACCACGATTCCCATTCTGTTGAATAAACCCATTTTCTTCCTCCGGGATAATTCCCTCAAGCACCTATATTGGCTCTGGTGTTGTATCTGTCTTTCCGGTATTTCAAATTTTCTTCCACTGAATATTACAGGAAGTCATGAAGGCATAATATATTTGTCCTGCGGAAAGACATTTTTCGCACAGTTTTCTGTTAAAACATTCATGAAGGATGTGTCTATATGTTGTACTTTCCGGTATAGGTGCATTTTTGTAACGCTAATCTATATTAATATGTAGAAGATACTCCTAATGTACCAACTAAAATGAGGAATCGATATGAAAACACTGGTAACCTACATGTCACAGACCGGAAATACAAAGAAAGTAGCTGAAGCGATCTATGGTGAGCTCACAGGGGATAAGGAAATAAAGGCATTATCAGAGGTCAAGAACCTTGAAGGTTATGACCTTGCCTTCATAGGTTTTCCTGTGATGCAGTTCGACATTCCGCCAAAGGTACGCAGCTTCCTGACGGAGAACACAAAAGGCAAGAACATTGCGATCTTCATGACCCACGCTGTCCCTGAAGGATTTGAAGCCATCCAGTCCTGGACAGGCTCAGCCAGGCAAACCGCGGCAGATGCGAATCTCCTCGGGACATTCGAATGCCAGGGTGAGCTTGCCCAGCCTGTTATCGATATGCTCCTAAAGGCAGAGGACCCGCAGATGAAAGCATTCGGTGAGATGGGTGCGTCCACCAAGGGACAGCCTGATGAGAGCCGCCTTGGTAAGGCACGCGAATTCGCCAGGAATATCCAGGCCAAAAAGAAATGAACTGTCTCGTCACCAGGGAGATATCACATGGCAGACCTGAAAAAAGCTCCAGTATTCTGTGAGAACTATTGCTTTATCTGCAAAGGTGCAAGATCCGGCAACAGCATATGCAAGACACTGCAGAACATCGAGTTGAAGGTAGTCGGGAAAAATGGATGCATATGGGGTAAGGCAAGGACAAAGTATTACGGTGTCACGCCAGACCAGCCAATACCAAAGAATGCAAAATGAATGTATAATAAAAGAATCTAAAAAGAAGATAGAAGGCTGATACAGCCTTTTCTCTTCTTCTGTCAATTCTTTCTTGGTTTGCTGTTTCAGTTCGCTTTGATATATTCTATCATTTTTGGAGTCAGCAGCGGTGCTATCTGCGGCAGCATGTTAGGCATCAGGTTTTCCATGGCTTTGGGCATGAGGTCAGGCATCTGCTCCTTCATATGAGCCGGCATAGGCACCCTCTTCTCCACTGCTATGAGCATCTTTGGCATTACCTTCGGCATCAGGGATGGCATGAGCAGGGGCATCATCCTGGGCATCATGGGTCTCATGAGCGCGTCCATGCCCGGCACGTACTTGACCGTCTTCATCATGGCCTGTATATAGGAAGGCATCGCACCTATCATATCAGGCAGCAGTTCGACCATCATCTCTGTCATGTTCTCGGGCTCCATCAGCTCGATCATCTTCTCGAACGTTACCCAGGCCTCAAGCGCCACATTGGTGGTATCGGGGATATCGTATCCAAGACTGCGGGCTGCAAGCGCTCCCAGGTCCTGTATCTCCATATTCACATTATTGTCCTTTGCAGCGACCCTGAACTGCACAAGGCAGCAGGGGCAGAGCGCGGCCATGATGTCTGCTTTCTGGTCCTTTGCCTCCTGCAGGCGGACATTCCCGATCCTGCTTGCCACTTTCGGCTCATCGATAAGGGTCACAACGGAACCACAGCATAGCGCTCTCTCCCGGTTGTGCTCCATTTCCCTGAACTCTACTCCGGGTATGGCTTTGAGGAGCTCACGGGGGGCGTCGTATATGCCTGATCCGGCCCTGCCGATATGGCATGAATCGTGCCAGGCCACCACCTTGTTCAGGGGATGCTTGAACTTGGGCCTGAGCACATCCAGCTTATCCGCCAATATCTCCGAGTAGTGCTTTGCATCTATGCCATAGTCCATTCCCAGCTTTTCCGCCCACTGCGGATAGATCGTTTTCCACATGAGCAGGCATGCGGGACATGATGTGACAACCGTCTTTACTCCTTTCTTCTGCATATTGGCGGTGTTCATCTTCATGATCTTCTCAAAGAGGTCCCATTTTCCTGCAACAAGCATTGGTATGCCGCAGCACGACTCCTTGTCCCCGAGGTAAGTGAACTCCACTCCTGCTTCATCAAGCAGGCGCACGGTGCCCACAGCCACGTCCTTTTCAACAAAAGAGGCAGTACATCCTGCGAAATAGCCTATATCGGCTTTATCCTTGATCTTGGCCCTTATATCATCCGGCAGCCACTTGTCCCTGTCCTTCTTATAGTTAGCCCAGATGTTCCTCTCATTCTCGAGGCTCTGTGCCATTATCTCGAAAGGCGGGATGGTCATCATCTTCTTCTTCTGGACAAGGGTCTCCCTGAGGGTCATCCAGGAACGCTCGATAGGCAGGTCAAGCTGGCAGTAGTGGTCGCACATCTCGCAGGTCGTACATGCAAGGAATGTATCGGTCTGCTCCTGGTCGAGCTCCATCCTTCCCGCAAGGTACTCCTTAAGGAAGAACCATTTACCTCTGGGTGACTGGGATTCCCAGCCCCTGCCATAGTACTGGTCACATTCATTCACGCAATACCCGCACTGTGCGCAGGTGAAAGCGTGTGAGATTATATCTCCGGGTATGCCCTTCTCTTCCCTGAACTCCTGTTTGCCAACCCCTGACATGTTACCTACTGCGCGTGCCATGGGTTCGAAGGCCTTTGCAAGAGAAAGCCCGGTCTGCATCAGCGACTTGCCTGTCAGAGTCTCCGGGTTCATTATATCTCCGGGATCAGTGCTCTTTTTGAGTTCCCTTATCATTTCCAGTCTTTCGCCAAAGACCTTATCGGCCTGCTTTGAGAAATAGAGGCCCGATGAATAGATCCTTCCTCCGTTGTTTTCTGCTATCTTGACTATGCTCAGAGCCAGCGGGAACGCGAGATTGTACCTGAAGGACCTTTCCGAATGGGGCATGAAGCATAACAGGACGGCCTCATCGCCTTTTACGACCATGCCCTCCACAAGTACCGGGATCCCTATCTTCCTGTCGATCTCTTCGAACACAGCCCCGATCCTGTTCACAGGCACGACCACTTCAGCGGGGATGAAGGACGGGCCAAGCCTCTTGACCTTCATGGACCTGAACCATTCCTCACTCTCATGTTCCGCTATCTCCTGCGGAAGCACTTTGCCGCCCGCCTCCCTGATAATATCCTCAAGGCCGCTGACATCCCTCGATGCAGGGTATGCGAAATTGCAGATGTATGACTCAGGCAGCTGTGGCCTGTGATCATCCACAGGTTCCCCGTAGTGTGTCTTAGCGGGAGCCTCGTTCTTCATATTCGCCCATTTGGGATTCAGGAAAGAAACAGCCCATACGGGGATCTTTCTCTGACCAACTTTTTCTATGGCTGCCTGCATGCTCTTTGCATCAGGGAATCCTGCTGAAATGGCAACATTCTTCTCGTATTCCCTGACCCTCAGGGTGACCTGTGTGATGATCCCGATCGTTCCCATGGTCCCGGTGACCTTTCCAAGCTCTTCGCCTGAAAAGTACCTTACCTCCCCGTTTGGAAGTACCACACGAGCAGACTCCATGGTGTCCTGGGACCAGCCATACTCATAACTTCCGTACCCCACACCATTCTGGGCAAGCCATCCTCCGACTGTTGCTGATAATGCACTTGAGGGAACAGCCTGTACGGACAGGCCTTCCTCATTAAGCTTCGACTCAAGGTCGTACCAGATAATTCCGGCTCCCACAGTGACCATGAGGTTCTTTTTATCGATGCTGACTATCTTTCTCATAGGGGTCACATCAGCTATTATTCCTCCTTTTGTGGGAATGATGCCGCCGTAACCGGAGGAGGCCCCCGCTCGTGGTACAACGGGAATGCTATGCTTGCGTGCAAAGTTCACAAGCCTGACCGCATCCTCCTCATTCAATACTTTAACAATTGCTGCGGGTTTTGTCTTCCCCAGCATCGTTTTGACAAGGGACGGCAGTGCGCCCACATCATGGGCATAGAAAGTCCTTTCCTTTTCGCTGAAATTGACCCCTTTCCCGAACATGGACGAAAGCTCTTGTTTTTGTCCGTCCGTTAATGTGTATGTCGTATTTGCCATGCTGATCCTCCCATTATTAATATTACTATGCAGTCTTTATAATTATTATCAATGAAGTTAATCTGAACCCTGACTATATAAAAGCGTTTGAATACTGCAGAATAAGCCTTAATTAAATCAGTTCCATACTGTGTAGTATCAAGGGTGTGAACGAGGATGAATGAAACTATGCATTTGCCGGATAACAAAAGCAAGATCGTATGTACGATAGGTCCAGCATCTTCTTCAGAAGAAGTGCTGAGGGAGCTTATTATCGAGGGCATGAATGTGGCCAGGCTGAACTTCTCCCACGGAGCCATCAGTGAGCAGCGTGAAGTGATCATGAAGGTACGCAGGATCTCGGCAGAACTGAACAGGGTCGTGGCAATAATGGCCGACTTGCCGGGTCCGAAGATAAGGGTCGGCACTTTTGAGAAAGAGCCTGTGTTCCTTAAAAAAGGGGAACAGGTCATTCTTACATCAAGGGATGTCGTAGGGACAGAATCACTCATCCCTGTGAACTATGACCGGTTATCTCATAGCGTAGAGGCTGGCAAGCCCATATATCTCAATGACGGTTTCATACAGCTGCAGTGTACAGGTACGGAGGGTGAGGATGTTTACTGTGAGGTCATAGTGGGCGGCCCCCTCTCATCCAACAAAGGCCTCAACCTTCCGGGTGCCAGGATATTCATTGATCCGGTCACTAAAAGGGATCTGGAGATCGTCGATTTTGCACTTGATGAAGGACTGCACATATTTGGTGTCTCATTTATCGAATCAGGGGAGGATATAAGGAAGCTGCGTGACCACGCAACCCGCAAAGGAAAGAACATATTCATTGTCTCCAAGATCGAGAGGGAAAAAGCTGTAAGGAACATTGACAGCATCCTGAAGGAAAGTGACGGCATTATGATAGCGCGTGGTGACCTTGGCGTGGAGATCCCCATCCAGGATGTGCCTATCGTCCAGAAGGATATCATACACAAGGCTAACCTGCTCAGCAAGCCTGTGATCACAGCGACCCAGATGCTTGAGTCAATGATCGAGAACATCCGTCCCACAAGAGCGGAAGCTACGGATGTTGCCAATGCCATAATTGACGGTACTGATGCGGTCATGCTTTCTGCAGAGACCGCTGTAGGCAGGTACCCGGTTGAGACTGTCAGGATGATGGTGAAGATCGCAAGGTCAACCGAGGCATGGAGAAGCAATTCAAAAGAAGGGCTTACTCTCATGAAGAAGGCACTGGGAAGGATGAACCCGGGAGTGGAGGACATGATATCCATACAGGTCAATGACGCCCTGCAGGTCCTTCCGGTGAAATATGTAGTGACTCCCACGGTTTCAGGAAAGACCGCGCGGAATGTTTCCCGCTTCAGGCCTGACAGGTGGATACTTGCATTCAGCCGCACTTCCAACACTTGTGAGCAACTGGCACTGCAGTATGCAGTCCATCCCACATTTGTCCGCGAAATGAAGGGTGACTGGGAAAACACAGTCATTGACCACCTTAAGAAATCGGGAGCTGCCGGCCCGGGCGATATGTTCATTCTGACGCAGGGGCAGCCTGCCGGAAGCGGCCAGCCGGGAGGCACCAATCTGCTTAAGTTCATTAATATTGAATAATGCAGGATAAACCTGCAGAAGCTTTTTTTGCAGAAACCGATTTTTATTTATATTTGACTTATATGCACAATTATATTTATATATGGATATAGCCATTTTACCAGATTAGTAATAACAGACTGAAACCAATCTCTTACCACCACAAGAGTTGCATACTGTAATGAAGCTTTATCCATTATCTGCCAGGTTCTCCTTGCTTTTAGTGCTCTTTGGCATGCTTATTCTGCCAATTGCATCATGTGAGGAAAACGTCTATGTAATCGGGATACTTTCCCACAGAGGTCCGGACCACTCTCTTAACACACTGGCCGGAACTGCAGATTATCTATCAGATGAGGTTACTAATTGTACTTTCGAGATAATACCTCTGGATTATGATGAGATATTTCATGCCGTAAATAACGATAAAGTTGATTTTGTCCTGACTGATCCTTTTGTGTATGTGGAGCTGGAGTCCACTTATGGGATCAACAGGATCGCCACACTGAAGAACAGATGGGACGGCAAAGCCTATACGGAGTATGGAGGAGTGATCATTACAAGGTCCAATAACACCGATATCAATCAGATAGGTGATCTTAAGGGCAAGTCATTAATGGCGGTCGATGAGCACTCTTTCGGTGGATTCTGGATAGCTGTGCGGACCATGGAGCAAAACGGGATCGATCATACCAGGGATTTCAGCCAGATCTCATTCGGAAAAACGCACGATGCAGTAGTCTATGCAGTCAGGAGTGGCACTGTGGATGCAGGTGTTATCAGAACTGACGTGCTGGAGCAGCTTGACGCTCAGGGGAAAGTCAATCTTTCGGAGTTCAAGGTGATCAATCAGCAATATGTGGAAGGTTTTCCCTTCGTGCTGAGCACCGAGCTATATCCGGAATGGGCATTCTCCAAAGTGAGTTCGATACCTCTTAATGTCTCTGAAGAGGTAACTATTGCATTGCTCAGTATGCCTTCTGATGATCTCGCTGCTCATCCCGGTAATTATGCAGGATGGACCATACCTCTGGACTATACTCCTGTGCATGATCTCATGAGGGAACTGCGGCTGGGTCCTTACGAGAATTATGGTAGGATCTCCCTGAATGAGGCAATAGCACAGCATTGGTACTGGGTGGTTCTTTTTTTCATGATGCTGGTACTTACTATCACTTATGACCGCCTCACGACCGAGAAGATAAAAAAGTCCGAACTGGAAAGATCTAATAAGCTCAAGGACCTTTTTACCGATATCATGCGGCATGACCTCCTGAATCCGGCGGGAGCTATCAAAGGTTTCAATGAGATCTTGTACCTTAAAGAAGAGGATGCAGAAAAAAAGAAGATCATTGAGACCATAGCCCGACAAAGCGATAAGCTCATATCTATGATCGATTCGGCCGCAAAGCTTGCAAAATTTGAGTCCTCTCATCAGCTGGACCTGAAGAAAAAGGACCTTGGAGCCATAGTAAGGAATGCGGCTGAAAGTATGGACCACGGGCTCAAAGACAAGAACATCACGCTGGAGCTTGCAATGCCTGGAAGATATCCTTCACAGGTCAATGAGGTCATTGAAGAGGTCTTCTCGAACCTTATGTCCAACGCTATCAAGTACAGTCCTGAAGGAAGCAGGATAAAAGTAGAGATAGTCGATGCAGGGGGTTACTGGAAAGTTCATGTCATCGACAATGGCGATGGTATAGCTGATGAGAACAAATCACGCATATTCGAGCGCTTTACAAGGGCTGACCGGAAGGGTATAAAAGGTTCCGGTCTTGGGCTTGCGATAGTCAAAAGGATTGTCGATCTACATAACGGATTTGTCGGTGTGAATGATAATCCCGAGGGCAAAGGTTCTATGTTCTGGGTCGCCCTGAAAAAATATGATCATGTCTCAACAATGCGTTAATCTGCCTTTCTCATGGCTATGGACCCGTCGCGCATGCGTACTTCAATATACTTTTCCTTTTCAGGCCCAAGTTCATACTTGTTGTACAGGGCAGCGTCTATCCTGCCGGCTGCCATTATTTTATGCATGAGCGCAGTGTCTTCCTTCCCCATCCTGACCTTTGCAACAGGAGGATTTATTTGTACTCTGCTTCTGGAATATATGGTCCCGCCAGCCATCCCTGCACCAACATAGCCCTTTGCGTCCTTGAAAGCAAGCACTCCTCTTTTCATATAGGCGCCGGCGAACTCTCCTACATTGCCAAGGACAGCCACCGTTCCACCTTCAAGATGTGACCCTGTGTTCATGCCTGCATTCCCGTTGACCATTACCGTGCCTTCACGCATAAGCACACCCGTACCGTTGTGTGCATTACCTTCTATGCGGATGGTTACGGGCTTGCTGCAGCGTGCCCCCACTGTTCCCCTGAGAATGCCGTCGTTGAGCAGAAGTGTCCTGTCATCGGGGTTGTATCGGTTCGAGAGCAGCACGTCGCTCCCGGGCCCGTTGCAGGCAATGTCGGTTATTGAGCGGAACTTGCGATATTTTCCGATATCTGACTCGACCTCGATGATATTTCCCAATGGCTCGCTTATGCTGCCTGCGATATATAGTGTGCCTGCAGCCATACCCCAGGCAGCTTCAGGTCCTACATCACCGTCCACAAATATCCGGCCGGCATCTTCCACGCTGCCGCTTCCGCCCATGTGCTGCAGGTCTGCTCCTGCGCTGTAGGCAAAGTTCCTGCCGGTGTTCCCTGTTATGCGGACGTCTTTCCCGCTTTTTAATGCCCTTACAAGGTCACGGTAGGTCAGTTGCGTGCCTTTCTGGAACGGGATCACGCTGTCAGGCTCTAATGTCCTGTTGTGCCAGTGAAAGTTGTAAGTATAGTCCAGGAGATAGTCTGCGTTCCCTGTCACTTCTATTTCGACCGGCATACTGCTTTACCCGTGTATCAGTTGAGGAAGGCAGCGTGTGCATACCCATATACTTTCCATTTTATGTCTGACCGGCATCAAGTAACTGTCATTTTCTCCGCATCCGCAACTGAAGCACTGGATCGACGTATCGGTCTTCTTGGGCTGAGCATGCGCCTTTTCCGGACTGAATTCCAGTGTGTGCCTCTGCTCAATGGATATTGCGCCAACGGGGCACAGTCCAATGCAAAAGCCCATGCCATCGCAGAGTTCATCCGAGACTACCTTTGCCTTGCCATTGATAAGCTCTATTGCCCCCTCTGCGCATGGCGATATACATTTTCCGCATCCTGTACACTTCTCTTCATCTATCTTGACGATCGATCTTTTGACCATAACATACTCCCCGGGAAACCTCAGTGGTGTGTTCCCTCAACCAGTTTTATATTAGCATTGGTAATAGTCTTTTTTATCTCTTCGATATGGGGGCATTTAGGGTAATTATCCATCTGCATGCAGGAGCCGAGGTGAATGACGTCCACTCCGTGTTTCAGGAGGGATTTTACCAGCCTGTGCACTCTGCGTCCGGAGCAGCCGCCACACGTGAAGAATGCTATCATCTCTGCATGCCGGTCATAATCCCTGAAATGCGCCGTACGCATATTGAATGCCTTGAAACATCCCACACCCGGGCACGCTTCCGATACGATATCACATCGTATTATTGCTACCTTTATTGCAGGTTTAGCATCTCCGATAGTATCAGCTCCGTTTTTACTGATCGTTTCTCAAATAAATAAGATCAGGGAAAGATCCCCTTAAAAAAGCTCCTGATCACAGGCCGATCTCTTCCTTGAACCTGTCAAGACCCATCTCATCGATGACCCTGCCCAGGCGGTGCTTTGAACCGTTGGTCTTGCAGAAGCTGATGATCTTATCAACAAGCCTGAGTACTTCATCCTCTGTCAGTTCATCTGCGATAACATCGGCAAGCCGTGGTTTGATAGCTGCGTTCCCTCCAACCATGAGTGTGTATCCTTTGGGAGTGCCCATGATCCCGATATCCTTTATGGCTGGTTCCGAGCATGAGTTCGCACATCCGGAAACCGCCATCTTGAATTTGGATGGAAGTGGCATTCCGTGATATAATTCATCAAGTTTCAATCCGAGACCGACAGCATCCTGTTGTCCGCGCTTACAGAATGTCGTGCCGGGGCATATCTTGATGCTCCTTACACAAATCCCTATGGCTGCACCCGGTTTTATTCCCAGGTCTTCCCAAGCCTTATCAAGGTCCTCTTCCTTCAATCCTACAATAGCGACTCTCTGGGATGAAGTTACCTTTAATGTTGCAGCATTATACTTCTCTGCAACATCTGCGATCATGCGAAGCTGTTGAGCTGAAACGATTCCACCGGGCAGGTGTGGTGCGATGGCGTATGTTTCCCGATCTCTCTGCAGGATAGCTCCTTTCTCAAGTAGGTCTTTTGACATGTGAATTCACTCCTTCATCCAAAATTACTTATGTATCAGCATGTATATTATGAAGGGGACATATATATCCAGTAGTTTCTAATTGGATACTATGAAAGACTGCACTATCTATAAGACAGTTGATATCATCGGAAAGAAATGGTCGCTTTGCATCCTTCTTGAACTGTACAAGGGCGAGCAAAAGCAAAAGCGTTTCAATGAGCTCAAGGCCAGACTCCAGGACGTGACTCCGAAAACACTGTCCTTAAGACTGAAAGAACTTGAGGAGCAGGGATTCATCCGAAAGACTATCGATAACTCCTCAGTTCCCATCAAATGTGAGTATTCCCTCACGGAAAGCGGTGAAGAGTTCCTCGATATCATTCAGAATATCAAGAAATGGGGCCTTAAGTGGAAATTCGGGAACGATGAATGTGAGAGATCTAACTGTAAGCTCTGTCAGTTATAATTGTAACGGTGCGGTAAAGTAAGTTAACGGAATTAATGATCCGGGTTGTGTGATCGTATGGACAAGCAGTTAAGAAGACCCAAGAATAACAGGGTGATTGCAGGCGTTTGCAGCGGCATTGGAGAATACCTTGGAGTAGACCCGGTAGTGATAAGATTACTCCTGGTAGTTGCAACTCTGATGGGAGGCTCCGGTATACTGATCTACCTGGTGGCATGGGTACTCATCCCTGAAGAAGTTTAAGGGAATGTCCTCCTTATTCCTGCCATACAGTTTGCTAACATAGTTTTTCTGCCGTTTGAATGACCAAAGTCATAAATACACAGTTGACCATTTATAAGTGGGGACAGATACGCAGCTTGGAGTGAACTGGGCACTGGTGGTATGGCGTGAGTAGGCTTTCAAAAACATTTATGATATTTCTGCTTATATTATTGTGGTCTCTACTGGCAACAGGATGCATCGGGAACAATGAAGATACATCCGAGGATGAGATGACCGGTCCCGCGGAAGAGCTGCAGGAAGACCCGGAGATAGATAGTATGATTGTCTCAAGCAGTGCCTTTGAGGATGGCGGGCAGATCCCGGTAAGATATACCTGTGACGGTGAGAATATCAACCCTCCTATTGAATTTGAGAATTTTCCGGAGGGAACGAAAGGCCTGGTGCTTATACTGGATGATCCTGATGCTCCCTCCGGTAGTTTCACTCATTGGCTGGTCTGGGATATACCGCCCGGATCCCGGATAGATGAGAACACTGTTCCCGGGACCGTGGGGAAGAACACTTTCGGACAAGCTGCGTATGCTGGTCCGTGTCCTTCTTTGGGAACGCACCGATACCATTTTAAGGTGTTTGCACTTGATATAGAGCTTAATCTTCAAGGGGGGTCCGGGATAGGACAGGTTGAAGGATCAATGCAGGGTCATATTCTTGCACAGGGGCAACTAACGGGGAAATATGGCAGAGCTTAGACTTTAATATTTTAAGAGGTTCGTTCATGTTAAGCAATCTTAGGGATGACGCCGTGGGAATAGTATCAGAGGCTATCGCTGCTGTGAACCCATATGTGTGCGTTCGGCGGTCTGTACAGAGGAAAGGCAACACTTTACATGTCGGAAGCAGGTCTTATAATATTTCCTCCTACGAGAACATTTACGTAGTTGCCTTCGGGAAAGCCTCTATCTCCATGTCTGCAGCTCTTGAGGATATACTGGATGAGCAACTGTCTGAAGGCTATGCGATAACCAAGTACGGATTCTCAGGTTCCCTTAAGAAGGTAAAGGTTATGGAAGCAGGTCATCCGATACCTGACGACAACGGAGTGCTTGCGGCAAAGAAGATACGGGATTTCCTTGAGAGAACAGGCCCGAAAGACTTTATATTCTTCCTGATATCCGGGGGCGGATCGGCGCTCATGACCCTCCCGCGCAAGGGCATAACCCTTGCAGATATCATCAATCTTACGGATAAACTCCTGCGCGTCGGAGCTACCATAGACGAAGTAAATACTGTCCGCAAGCACCTCTCCGCAGTAAAGGGCGGAGGGCTTGCAAAGATCGCATATCCCTCCGAGTCAGTAAGTCTGATCCTGTCGGATGTTGTAGGTGATCCACTGGATGTCATAGCCTCCGGGCCGACCGTTCCTGACAGGTCTACATTTGAAGATTTCCAGGAAATTGTGCAAAGGTACGGTCTGCAGCTCTCCCCGGCAGTCCAGGGTTTACTGGAAGACGGGCTTGAGGGCGTTATAGAGGACACTCCCAAGTCAGAGGGCCTTATATTTGAGAAATGCTACAATTACCTTGTAGGTAACAATTTCCTTGCACTTCGGGAAGCTGAAAAGAAAGCTAATGAGCTTGGCTATAACACCCTGCTGCTGACATCTTCTCTTGCCGGTGAGGCAAAGGAGGTTGCAAAGGTGATCGCATCTATAGCAAAGGAAGAACGGTCAAAAGCCGTACCACTTCCCTTGCCTGTATGTATCCTTGCAGGCGGGGAGCCCACGGTCACTCTAAAGGGGAGGGGTAAAGGCGGAAGATGCCAGGAGCTTGCCCTTTCTTTTGCCCTGGAGGTCGAGGGCCTTAAAAACGTGCTTCTTCTGGCCGCTGCAACAGACGGCAATGACGGCCCTACGGATGCAGCAGGCGCTTTTGCAACCGGTGATACTGTGGAGAAAGGGCAGGATGTACATATTGATGCGAGGGTTATGCTCCAGCATAACAATTCTTACCAGTTCTTCAAGGAAACCGAGGACCTGTTTATGACAGGACCCACAGGGACCAATGTAATGGATATATACGTCCTGCTTGTAAGAGGGGATATTTGAAATCCGGATCATTTCTCATATCTCTATGTCCACACTATATACCTTTTCAGGGTTCTCCTTGTGGATCTTCCAGAAAGCGTCCTCTCCATACTGCTCTGCAAGCTTGAGCGTCCTTTTTGGGATGGTCTTTGGCCCCAGCACAGTCCCCGGTCTTTGTGGGTCATCGATGTAATCCGTTTCCATCATGAATCGGGTGCCCTGTCCAAGGGCTTCCTCTATGGCTCCCTTCCCTGCAAGTACTCCGGGAAATATGCCAAGCTTTTCACATACGCTGATCAGGGGTGGAGCATAGTGTTTGACAACCCTGTGCAGTTTTATTCCTGTCCTCTCCGCCCGCCCTGCAATATCCATAAGTTCAGGCTCCCCTACGCTTTCAGTATGCAGCTGCACGGCGCAGTCCAGATCGGCGGCAAGCGAGAATGCATGCTCCATCACTTCGTTTGACGCATCCCATACCTCTGCAGAAACCGGGTAATGTGGTCTTCCGCTCTTAAGGCCCACTGCCAGTCCTCTTTCCACATAGCCTGCGGCAATATCGAGTCCGCCCTTCATGGTCTCTTTTGCTTTCTCAAGGTCCATGTATTCAAGCAATTTGCTTATCTCTGCCGGATGGACCCCGAGCACAGGAAAAGATGTGATACCGGTCTGGTTTATCTGCCTGGAGATGTCAATGGTCTCTTCGAAGACAGCTATATGGTCCTCAGGTCTGGTAACTTTTATTCCCAGCGTCCAGCTTGGCTTCATGACAAGGAATATATGTGTGCCGCCTGCATTCTGGAATTCCTTAACGGCTCTGAGCCCCATGGCTCTGGGGTCGATGTGCATGTGCTCGTCTGTTATTGGGAACGGGGCGGATGTCTTCATCACTTATAAATCGCCTTTATTCAAAATAATCCTGTTGCCTGCAGGGCAGTTTTAATTCTTTTTGAGATCACTGTGAAATATCCTGAGAATATCCCCAAGGCTTAAGAATCAAACATGCATTAAGGTGGTCGGTGAAAATTATATGACCAAGAAAGCAGCGGTAATTAACGGAGACGGAGTAGGTCCCGAACTGGTCGATGCAATGCTGAAAGTAGCGGAGGCTGCAAATACAGGTGTCGAATTCATCAAGTGTAATGCAGGTGCCACCTGGTGGGAAAAGCACGGTGGAAACTCTCTCATCCCTGATGAGACATGGAATGTACTTGAAGAATCTGATGCCTGCTATAAGGGTCCGACAACAACTCCGGGAGTGGTCGGAGCACCAAGGAGTGTAGCGGTTTCCATCAGGCAGAAGTACAACCTCTATGCCAACGTAAGGCCCATAAAGACCTTCCCGAACACTCCAAGGCCGCTTGGTGATGTTGACTTTGTGTGCGTCAGGGAGGGCACTGAAGGCCTTTACATTGGTGAGGAGGTCAAGCTCACAGAAGATGTGTCCATAGCTATCAGAAAAATAACCCGTACCTCCAGCTCAAAGGTTGCACGCTACGCTTTCCAGGAGGCAAAAAGAAGGAACTTCGACACGGTCGTAGCCATCCATAAGAGCAACATCCTGAGGCGTACATGCGGACTCTTCCTTGAAGAAGTGGAAAAAGCAGGTAAAGAGTACGAGGATATTGAACTATGGGAGTATCATATTGACAATATTGCCCAGCAGATCATAAAGAACCCACAGCTCTTCAACAACAAGGTTCTGCTTTCGACAAACCTGTTCATGGACGTAATAAGCGAGGAATGTTCAGCACTTGTCGGTAGTATCGGTCTTATTTATTCTGCCAATATAGGTGATGATTATGCGATGTTCGAGCCGGCGCATGGTTCTGTACCGAAGTACGCAGGCCAGGACAAGGTTAACCCGGTTGCAACTATACTTGCAGGTGCATGGATGCTCGACTATCTGGGAGAGAAGGAACAGGCAGATGCTATCTTTAAAGCTACCGAAAAAGTGATCACGGAAGGCAAGTACCTTACCTACGACCTGGGTGGCAGTGCAAAGTTGAGTGAGATGACTGACGCGATCGTCAGGTATGTGGAAACAGGGATGAGATGATCATCCTTATTTCAATTTCACGTTTCTAAAATAGGATTCCGGCGAGGTCCATACCTCGCCATTATATTAATTGGCACTGATGCCGGCAGCTGTTCTTCTTCCTGGATTCAGTCCACGCCGTGGATGTGCGGGTCTTTGTTCGATTTCCTCACAGACGTTTCATGAAGATTATCATCATCGTCCTGCCTGTGCATTTCTTTGCTTACCATCGGGTTGAACATGAAGTATTTTTTGACGTATGCAAGTATCTCCTCATCCGAAATACATGAGACCCTCTTGTCCTCATTATATAGCTTCTGTATGTCCGTCTGTATGTCCCGGAGACGCTTGTCATTCTTTTCAACTTCTATATGCACATCCATAAGCTCATTAAGTGCTTCCTGGACCTTGTACCTGAGAACCTCTATGCCGGATGAATCCCCGACAAGGAATGTCCTTTTCCCTCCGACTATCTCAGGCGGGAACGGTTCATAAGTAAAGGGATTCTTTATGACGCCTGCAGTATGGATGCCTGATTCGTGAGCGAACACGTTATTCCCTACGACAGACTTATTTCTCGGTATTCGTATGCCTACCTCTTTCTCCATGAATTTGGCAAACTCTACAAGACATTCCAGGTTGTACTTGTCAAATCCCTCGATACGTCTCATAAGGAACAGCAGTATCTTTTCCAGCTCTGCATTGCCTGCCCTTTCCCCGATCCCGAGGAAAGTCACATTCGACCAGTTGGCTCCGTGCCAGTAGCCTGCAATGGAATTGGGAACTGCGAGTCCGAAATCATCATGGCAGTGAGTTTCTATGTTCTTTACACGCAATTCATTCTTCAGGTGCTTTATGATGGATGGCAGGCCGTAAGGCTCGTCCACACCTTCGAAAGGTACGCCAAAACCGATTGTATCACAAATGCGCACGGTACAGTCAGGGTCGATGTCCATTATCTTCTTCACAAGAGGGAACACGAAGTTGTAGTTGTCTGCACGCGTCATATCCTCTATATGCGCCCTGGTCCGCAGACCATGGTCGACTGCATACTGGAGTGCGGTAAGATATTTCTCTTCTGCAGCTTCACGGCTCTTAAGCCCCATTTTGTCAAATATGTGGGGGTCGGACACGGACATAAGAATGCCTGTCTCCTCTATACCGTCAACTTCAAGGACCATATCGATGTCTGCAGGGTTTGCACGTGCCCATCCTGTTATTTCCGGGAACTCATATCCCAGGTCCTGCATGAGCTTTATGGCTTTTCTGTCCCTTTCATTATAGACGAACGTCTCCAGCTTTTCAATGCCGATCCTGTGCAGATATTCATATATCTTCACTTTGTGCTGGCTTCTTATAACTATGCCCGGCATCTGGGCACCATCGCGTATCGTACTGTCGCTGATAGAGACTTCCTGCCCGTGTGGCAGTTTTATCTTCGGAAGGTCATCGTAGTCCCTGTATATCTTCATTATGTTCCTCCTTCTGAGAGCAAGTTTCTTAGTTCCCGGAATAAGCCACTTTCTCTAGAAACGGCAGGATTGTTTTGGTCTGGTAACGATTGTTTTGACTCCGGGTAAACGCACGTTATTCAATGACCGGTTTGTCCTAATAGACAACCTAATCCTTAAAATGCTTTTCTTTTATACTGCTATGGACAGGTTTACATTCTTATATAGATTAACTAACCTTATATCTTTATAATTTAAAGTGGTAACGGGATAATTATGTGGAGTCTACTGCTCAAAAAGTTCGAAAAACATCCTGCTCAACAGAAGGTGCTCAGATTAATGTTCGAGCGCGGCTTCCAGGTTAACAATGAAGGAAAAGTCACTTCCGGCAAAATAGAGATAGCGCACACTCAGCTTGCAAAAGAAGCGGGTGTCGACAGGCGCGTTGTTGACTCAACAACCGAGGTCATACTCGGCGATGACCTTCTGAGGAACATATTCCAGAATGTCAAGTCCATTCCTCTGCTGCGCGAAGTTGCCCCACTGCTCGGGCTGGGTGTTATTATAATAACTCCTGATGATGCAGCTCATACCGGAATAATAGCTGATGTATCAGCAGTGATCGCGCGCCATAGGATAAGCATAAGGCAGGCAGTATCAGATGACCCCTTCTTCACAGCGGAACCCCGCCTGACAATAATCACAGATGCAAAGGTCCCGGGAAGCATTGTTGAGGAACTCCTTGCCCTGGATTCTGTCAAAGGTGTGAGCATTTACTGAAAATAATAGAGTGTCTATGTGGTCAGAGCACAGCCTTTGCAAAAGCCCTTAATACTCCGAAAAGATGTCTTGAGTTGACAGGGTTAAGCATTTTTTTCATCAATATCGAAGGATGATCCATATCTCCGTACATTGTGATGGTTTCGAGCATTGAAGGCTTGTTCATCGAAATCAGCAGCTCGTTCATCTCGCTATCTGTGAGCCCTCCTATGAAATTGTGGATCTTCATCCCGATGGCAAGTTCCCTCCCCAGTTTTGCCCTCCACCGCCGGTCGTATTCCGAAAGCCTGCCGGCCGACGTGTCGTTCTCAAGTGCAGCTGCTGCGGCAACTTCGCCGGCTATCTTTGCACACGCGGCACCTGTGTAGATCCCGCCACCGGAAGTAGGTTTGACCTGTCCAGCTGCATCCCCCACAATAAGTGTTCCCTGCGCATAGGTCTTACTTAAGGGTCCTATTGGTATGCCTCCGACTATAAGATCAAGCATGCCTCCACTGTATCTGGATGCGATGTGGCTGTTCTCCTTAAGCAGCCTGTCAAGGCATCTCAGGGCACACTCGGAGTCTCCGTAATCCACAGCCAGCCCAATGCGTGATATCTCTTCGCTTACGGGCACGGCCCAGCCAAAGAATCCCGGCGCCTGCGAGCCGACGAACAGTTCTACGAACTCCGGATCTGCGATACGGTATGGAGCTTCGATCTGTATGCCGGGGAGGATCTTTTTTACCTGTCCAAGCCCGGCCATCCTTGCGATACCGCTGCGTACCCCGTCGGCACCAATGATGACCTTCGCTTTTATTTGAGAGTGAACCCCATTTCTCACAACTGACAGGATCTGTCGGCTGTCTGCGTTTTCAAGGCCTATTGCCCTGGTGTTCATCCAGAGGTCTGCTCCGGTCTCAAGTGCCATGGAAGCAAGGGTGCGGTCAAACATCTTTCTTGAGACGACATAGGCCTTTGTCTCTCTGCCATCGATAGGGAGGCAGTTGCCATCCATCGAGTGCACGAAAGCACCCCGGACCTTATTGAGCACAAAAATATTCAAGGGCTCCACATCGCATTCTTCCAATGCACGTTTGCTCAGAAGACCGGTGCAGCCGACCGGTGACCCTATGGACGCATGTTCTTCTATCATCAGCACCCTGGCTCCATGTTTCACAGCATATCGGGCTGCTGTGGAGCCCACAGGTCCCGCTCCCACAACAACGACATCATAATCCGTGTTCATCGTATTTCTCTTCCCTTATTACTTTAAGGAGATCGCTAAAACTGTTGAGGATATGGTCAGGCTTCTCTTTAATATGTGCCCTGTCCCTGTCGGGGTTCCTGTCACCATAATATGCATACGCCGCCATCATGCCGAGCTGCTTGGAAGGCGCAATATCCCGCCTTAAGCTGTCGCCTACAAAAAGAGTCTCATAAGGCTTCAATCCCATTGAATCCAGTGCATGTGTGAAGGTTTTATGGGAAGGCTTTTTCCAGCCTGTTATATCATGGGTAAAGAGAGAGTCAAAGACTGAATAAAGGCCTACCTTTTCAAGCCTCACTCTTGCATTTCGCATCTCTGCATCCGTAAGGATGCCAAGCAGAATGTTCCGCGATCGAAGTTCCAGAAGGGTGCTCTTGACACCGGGATACAGCTCAACTGACCTGACCTTCTCTTCCTCGTATATTCTGCAGCATTCAAGGAACATGTCTTCTGAGAAACAGCCATTGTCCCGCAGGTAATCGCTGATGTTCAAAACGTTCTCAAACCCGTGTACATCTCTGCGGAAATAGTTGAAAAGCTCATGAGCGTCGCCTTTTCCGAAATGGTCGACGATAGCTGTGCAGGCAAATATCTTGGCGTTGACAAAATCAAAAAGAGTATTGTCCATATCAAAAATGATGCCCTTTATTCTGACTCGTTCCATCTTCTCATCTCTTTTTCGGGTATTTTCGGTATTTAATACTTGACGGGTCTGTATTTAATGTGTTCATTGTAAAATTAACTTTGCTGATAATCTATTTATATAAGTTTTATATAATATGTATTATATTAGTTCGTCTAAAATACATTCAAGGAGAATTGTGTTGGCTACCGGACATACTCTTAACATGCTTGATCGGCTGGAAAGCCCTGATCCGAAAGATCACATTTCCGATTCAGGTAACGAGAGTATATACATGGACGAAAGGGATGGTTTTCATTCTGCCTGCGGGCAGGCTTTCATTCGTATCCCTTCAGGTAAGCGTCCTGGCAGATGTCCGCTATAGTATGATCTTTAGCATCATATGCAAAAGCTTCAGGAAAATGCCATTTACTTTTGTTTTTCCCTTGTTTTTGGATTATTCTTATGAGAAATAAAAGGTAGTTAAAGGTTTGTTTTTATTCCATGGGGTATAAATTGCTATTTGTACACATCTTGGCAACCTCAACCAACCTGATTCTTACAATGATGTGTACTGACCACTGAAGCACCCTCCCGGGTGCTTCTAAAACCTATATATTATTCTGAAAAGCGGCCCCGGATCCTTCCATCCCCTAGGTTTCTATATTTAACGACCTTCTTTTTCCTTTCGTTTCACCTGATACCTTATTTGCGGCACTTTTGTTTTCCAGTCTTTCAGATCTGTCCATATAATACTTAAAAAGATCCTCTCCCCATTTCAGGGCACTTGGTCTGGAACTGACAATAATACGGTTTGTATATCTGCCATTCCTATCCATCAGTGAGAATGATAACAACTTGTCAGTAACTGTGATACTTACTGGCCTGATATCCTCTCTATATGTGAAAATATGTGAGCTGTCGCTTTTGAAAAGAGCTTCCATCTCCTTCTCATATTCTTTTTTCATGGAAAAGGAAAACGGATTTTCACCAGATATGTTCTCGCTGTCTGCCCTCATATCGTCCTGCAGAATAGAATATACCTGTTCGGTCACTATTACATTTACTTCAACTCCTTTCTCTAGATAACTGGAAAAAGGCAAAAAGTAGGACGGATGGTAGACAGAGATAAATGTAGATATTTTGCGGGAGCCGCTTATCCTTTTAAGGATCTCTTCCTGTTGTTCGAATATGCTGGGAAGGTCCGGCTCAAGAACCTCGCACTCTTCCAGCTCCCCTATTCTGTAAAGCATTTCCCTGGGAATAGGGCTGAGATCATGGTCAGACCAGTAATCCAGGTTATCCTGATGGATACTCAGGCTCATCAGCAGATTTTGCATGTTCTCTACTATAGCTTCTCCTGTTGGTGTAAGAGAATATATATCGTTCTCATAGATCACAAGATTCCATTCCAGGAGTTTCTTTATCTGAGGAATCATGGATTTCCAGGGAAACTTAAAATGTTCTCTTATTTCCTCTTTAGTTTTAGCCCCCTCTTTCAAGAACAGCAAAAGATCTTTTCTCTTCTCTGAAATGAATATAGTATCAAGTAAAGAACACCTCATTACAACCCCTATCTCTATTTTGCTTTGCATGGATATAAACTCTTGCAAAAACAATCTGTAAATGTATTGCTTTATGCTCTTTTTATGTTAGAATGATGTTCAGTAGCAGTACTGAGGAATATCGCAGGTATCTGGCAGAGATCATTGCAAAGGTCAGTTAAAGATCATGCTGATAACAGTTTTCTTAGAAATATATATACTAGGGCATGACTTCAGGGATTAGAAGCAATGCTGTGGATAAATGGTTCTTCGATGTATGCTGGTATTCATTCCTTTTAAATGTGCGTGATTGGGCAGATATAGGTTTACGGACAATTATCAGGGGTAATTCGTAGATATTGTTTTAGTAAAAATGCTTTTATATTTCCTCTCACATGTGTACTATATACTTCCAGAAAACATCCTGATCAGAAGATAGGAAAGCATCCTCATCCAAGCATCCGGAGTTTTTCTTGCATAATCGGAAATACAGATGAAAGCATGTACGCAGCTGCACCAAATCGTTTGGGAACTTGAACGATCATTAGTTCAGGGGACATCGGACGACTTACCTGCTCATTTCTTGATAATTACTATGGCACAGATCTTTAAAATCAAGAACATCGCCCTAAGTTGTAAAGCCTGCTTTCAATGAAAAATGAGAAAATAATAAGAGTGGTTGCATGTCAGATATTTACAAATGGTTCTTGAAAGATGCAGTAGTAGATAAAGGAATGTGCACATTTTGCGGTGCATGTGCTGCAGTTTGTCCATATGACCTGATCGAGTTCAGTGAGAATGGTGCCAGAATAAAAGATGAATGCTACAGGAATGGAGAAGGTGCATGTAAAGATGTTTGCCATAGGGTGATGACAGATGCTGCGCGTATCTCTCTGAATGTGTTTGATTTTAAAGCAAAACCACCAACACTTATCGGCCAATATGAAAAAATAGTCGCTGCGCGTGCAAAGGACCCTAAATTACTTGAGAACGGGCAAGATGGCGGAGCTGTTACAGCTCTTCTTGCATACTGCTTTGATAATGGACTCGTAGATGGTGCTGCAACCATTGCAGGCTTATCCAAGCCAAGCGTTAGGATCATAGGCAACAAGGATGAACTTTTGAAGTCACAGGGTGCCAAGTACGCAACAGTACCTATCATGAGTGCTCTTCGTGATTTAGGGGACAAGCACAGTAGCGTTGCAATGGTGAGCCTTCCCTGTCAAACCTATGGGACACGAAGGACACAGTTCTTCGAGGGGTTGAATGTTCACCCAATTGAAGTTGGAATGGATGGTGAAAAAGCATCGCTGCCAAAAATAAACTATATTATTGGCCTTTTTTGTATGGAGAATTTCAACTTCAAAAAATTATCCTCCTTTCTCACAAACGCAGGCGTGAACCTGGATAAGGTCAAAAAGTATGCCATACATCTGGACGAGCTTGTAGTGACCACGGATGAAGGTGATATTGAATTCAACCTCAAGGATCTGCATGATTGCGTGTGGGAAGGATGCCGCATGTGTCGAGATGCTCTATCAAAGCTGGCAGATATCTCTGCTGGCAATGCGGGCAGTTCTAAAGGCTGGACAACCCTCATTGCAAGAAATGCGAAGGGACTGGATCTCCTTAAGAAAGCTGAAATTGCAGGATATATTGAAACCTCGGAAGATATTGACCTGGACCAGATCGAAGAATTCGCCAGTATAAAGATGGAACGCTTCAAGAAGGAGCTTAGAAAGCGTCTTGATGCCGATATACCAATAAACTGTTACTGGGTGCGTGATTACCCGGGTGTCCGGCCTGAAGTGAATGGAACCAATTTTGTCAAGATCAAGACGGATTCAGGGATTGTTGACCACGATTACCTGGCACAGGTTACAAAACTTGCCGAAAAATATGGTGACGGTACCCTTGAACTTACCACCCGCAAGAATATCGAGATACAGGGTGTAAAGAGTGAGCATATAGACGAGCTTATGGAGGAGATATACTCAAGCGGCCTGAAAACCATCGGAATGGGGTATGTAACGGCCTGCCCGGGTAATTCATATTGCCCGGAAGGTCTTGTCAATACCAAAGCACTGGCTAATGAGATAACAATGCAGTTCGCCCAAAAGAACATGCCGCATAAAATAAAGGTTGGTGTGGCGGGCTGTCCTAATAATTGCGTTCGTGCGCAAAACAATGATATTGGTATCATAGGTCAACTTTATCCTATGATAGATCAGGATAAATGCACAGGTTGCGGAAGGTGTACAGAACTTTGTAAAGTCAATGCCATTTCAATTAAAATGGGCAGATCTGTAATTAACCGTGATATCTGCATCAATTGCGGAACCTGTGTTCGAGGATGTCCCCGTGAGGGGGCCATTGAAGGAAAACGTGGCTTTTCTGTATGGATAGGTGGAAACAGTGCAAGAAGGCCTACAGATGGGATCCTCCTGAAGTCATTCTGCACTCCGGAGGAAATACCGATAATAATCGACAGGGTCAGTTCTCATTTTGCAAAACACAGAACACAACCTGGCAAGGAACGTCTTGGCAATATCATGGAAAAAGTAGGGAAAGGGGAATTTGTGAGCACAATGTCAGTATTAGCTGATCCTCAACTCAATAGGAACTGATCCCTAAGTGAACTGGAGCGGTTTTTTTTATTGCTCTATACTTTTTTATCGTTCCGATAAACCCTATGCAAATATTGTTATTGATAACCCCTATTTTCTTTTACGGGCCTGCCGGGACTCGAACCCGGGTTCTAAGCTCCGGAGGCTTAAGTGATATCCGCTACACTACAGGCCCGCATTGAAAGCATGCTAGGTGTGACATTCATGTCCTTCATTGATAATAAATCTGATGTAAGTGCGGCTGTGATTTGGCGCTATTCTTAAATATCTACATGATATAGTCTGCGTTCACATATGTGAATAAGTATGCATAGTGAAGAATCTATGCTTTTGCCTTATTGTAGCATCTTATTAGAAAGTGATAGCAAATGAAGATAATACTTCCCTCCGGAAGCACCACTGAGATATGTACTGAGCCTATCACCGTGGAAAGGCTGCTCAGGCAGCTGGGCATAAGCCTGAGTGAAGTACTTGTTGTAATGGACGGAGGGGTGATCCCAGATGACAGGGTACTGGGCAATGATGCCGAGATCCGTATAATTCATGTGGTTTCAGGAGGATAGGCTTTACAGATCACTCTCATTCTCCGGTTCTTTCCCTAATTCGCCTTCTAAAGTATCTGCAAGATATAGAGCATCTGAAGGAGATACTTCGGAGATCCTGTCTGCCCCGGAGTAGATGTTCATCTTTTTTCCCCTGACAAATCCCACAACTGTAAGGCCGCGCGCTTTTGCGATGTCGATGGCGAGCGTGGTCGTGGCACCTCTTGATACTATGAGGGGTATATTGGCCACCAGGCATTTTCTTACCATCTCGGAGGATATGCGCCCGGAGCATATCACATAGGTGCCTGAAAGATCAATGTCCTGCTCAAGTGCATATCCTATGGCCCTGTCCAGTGCATTATGCCTGCCGATATCCTCGATAACCTTTATCCTTCCGCCGGGGCCATAGAGTGCCACAATATGAATGCCTCCTGTCCTGACATGCAGTTCAGAATTGAGCGCTTCTCTGACAGCATTACTTATTTCATCGGCACTAAGGGAGAGTTCGGATCGTATCTGGGGAAGTTTGTCTATATCCAGGAACGACATACTACCGCCGCATCCGCTCAGGACCGTTTTGTGCGACATGAGTATCTTGAACGGGTTTGTGGTAAGGACGCTGGCAGTATTGCCTTCTATGTTTATGGATTCTATCTCGTCGATGCTCCTGATGATGCGTTCTGTGTAAAGAAAGCCTGTCACGAATTCCCTTAGCATCACAGGGCTTGTCATAGCTGTCAGGGCATGTCTGCCATTTACGCTGACTGCAAGGGGAACTTCTTCAATTACCGGGTGCATCTCCTGTGAGAATGCCTCTCCTTCTCCTTTTATGCAGGGAATTTCCTTAAAAATGTTACAGCCTCCGTGTGATCTCTTCAAGGGTCTCAAGCAGTAAGCCGATCTCTTCCTCCGTATTGTACAGATAGAGGCTCACTCTGACCGTCCCGCCAGGAAGTCCCATGTGCCGCATCAGCGGCTGACAGCAGTGCTCTCCAGACCGGGTCATTATCGCAGCAGCCTCATCAAGTATATGCGAGACCTCATGGGGATGCATACCTTCGATATTGAACGATATGACCCCTATCCTTTCCATGTTCTCTGCAGGACCATATATGCGGATATTCTCCATTGAAGCAAGTCCCCCGAGAAGTTTGCGGGTAAGCCTTCTTTCATGTTCCCTCACTGAGTCCATGCCTGCTTTTTCCAGGTATTCCACAGCACGTCCAAGGCCTATCATTCCGGCGATGTGCGGTGTTCCGGCCTCATAGCGCTGGTAGCCTCCTGCAAGCGTATAATCCTCAGTTGAAACGCTCTCTATCATCCCGCCCCCGACAAGGAGCGGACTGATGTCACTATCCTTCATCCAGAGAATTCCCGTGCCTGTGGGGCCGAGCATCTTATGACCTGAGAAACAGAAGTAATCGCATCCGATGTCCTTGACATTGACCGGCAGGTGCGGTGCCGACTGTGCGCCATCCACAAGCAGCCTGGTCCCGTGTTCATTGCATATGGCAGCTATCTCCTTCACAGGCAGGATAGTGCCAAGGACATTGGATGCATGGGAGATAGCTACAAGACGCGTATTATCATTGACTGCAAGCTCAAAGGCCGAAAGGTCCAACGTGCCGTCGGGGTGAGGCATAAGCACCTTCACTCCTACCCCTCTCTCACGCAGGCGCAGCCACGGGAGAAGATTGGAGTGATGCTCAAGGGCGGTTGTAACGACACTGTCCCCCTTGTTCCATTTAAGGCCGCATGCTACCATGTTGATAGCTTCGGTAGTGTTCTTCGTAAGCACTGTGGTGCCCGCATCAGCGCCTATGAAACGGGCGACCTTCTGGTGTGAATTAAAGTATCTCTGTGATGCGATGCTGGTCAGCCGGTGCACTCCCCGGCCCACGTTTGCCCTGTACCTCCTTTCAAACTCATTCATGGCATTGATAACCGGTTCAGGTATGAGACTGGTAGCCGCATTATCAAAGTAGACTATATCGTCAACGAGCGGAAAGTCCTTTCGGAGATCAGTCATCAAATAGAGTCCCCTCTGTTGCTGATAATATCGGGGAGAATATCTCTCCTGTAAAGATCATCCGGTTGTCTCATGGCCACCGCACCTTTCTCCCTCATCGCGTAACTGCGTACATATCTTACAGACCCTGGGTGCAATATCGTTTACATCCTTATTTTTAATGTCCCGGGCCAGCAAACGTATAGATTCCTTGACCTCTTCCTCGAACACGATACGATAACCTCTTTTCTTGGAGAGGTACTGTGAGACTGCAGAAGGTGCCATACCAAGTTCCCTGGCTATCTCCTGTTGGGTAAGACCGCAATTTGCAAGTTCTTCTGCAATTGCTGCCCTTATAGCAGGCAGTACGTCCCATACAACCTTCTCGCAGGGTAATTTCATAATTTAAGTCCCCCAATTTCCTCTACCTGCATATGCGTCTCCCGGATAGTTTTCACAATTGTGGATTGAGTGCATGGCTTAAAGTATTTTTCGGCCACTGATCTGTATGTTGCTTCAAAGGTATAATTCTTTACATGTCCACAATTCGGGATCAGGCTTTTGTGCTTTGAGGGAAAAGAGTAGGGCATGTTAAGTGAAGTTGAACTTGAACGTTATGCAAGACAGGTCATGCTTTTTGGTCAGGACGGCCAGGAGCGTCTGAAGAAGGCCCGTGTCTTCATAGCAGGTGCAGGTGGCCTGGGATGTCCTGTAGCACTATACCTTGCAGTTGCCGGAGTGGGCTACATGCGGGTGGTGGATAAGGACATAGCAGAACGCTCTAACCTCAACAGGCAGGTGCTCCACTGGGAGCAGGACATTGGAAAAGAGAAGGTCGTGTCCGTTGAGGAGAAACTGCGTACTGTCAATCCCCATATTGAGATAGACGCACTCTGCCAGGTCATAGACGGGTCGAACGTTTCTGAGCTGGTAGGCGACGCCGATCTGATAGTGGATGCCATGGACAATTATGCTGCAAGATATCTGCTCAACCGTACGGCCCATGAGAAAGGGATCCCGCTCTTCCATGGCGCAATACGCGGTTTTGATGGTCAGGCAATGACAGTGATCCCCGGGAAGTCGGCGTGCCTTAGCTGTATCTTCCCCTGCGCTCCGCCGGCAGAAGTATTTCCGGTAGTTGGTGTGACCCCCGGTATCATCGGCATGATACAGGCTAACGAGGTGATAAAGTACCTGCTGGGAGTAGGTGATCTGCTTACAGACAGGCTCCTGGTATGGAATGGTCTCGCAGCGGAGATGGAAACCTTAAGGTTTGGCAAACGGTGTGATTGCGAGATATGCGGGCATGTTCCTGATAGTAAGTGAAAGGGGAATGCTATCATACATCAAGCATTCTCTGAATTGCCCTGCGAGCCTTTTTAGCGATATCTTCCGGTACTGTCACCCGGGGGGTCAGAGTTTCAAGAGCCCTGTGTACTTTCGGAAGGTCTGTTCTCTTCATAGTTGTGCATACTGCCCTGGGCGATAGGGGATAGCATAGCTTGTCGGGACAGTTCTTTTCCAGCGTATGCAGTATTCCTGTCTCCGTTCCGATGATGAACTCTTTGCCGCTGCCTGAGCACACATGTCTTATCATGCCGGATGTGGAGAATACATGGTCTGCAAGGTCGATAACCTCCGGTCTGCATTCAGGGTGGACAAGCAGCTCTGCGTCCGGGTGTGCTTCACGGGATCGTATGGCATCCTCAGGAGTTATCCGGTCGTGCACGAAACAGAAGCCTTCCCATGGGAGTATCTCCTTGTTCGTGAACCTGGCTACATAGCGTCCGAGATTCCTGTCCGGGACGAAAAGGACCTGCTCCTCGCTCAGTGAACCCACGACCTTCACGGCATTTGCTGAAGTGCAGCAGATGTCGCTCTCAGCCTTGACCTCTGCAGTGGTATTTACATAACATACGACAGCAGCCTTCGGAAACCTCTGTTTAAGGATACGCAATTCCTCTGCAGTTATCATATCGGCCATAGGGCAGCCGGCATCGGCAGCAGGTAGCAGCACTGTCTTTTCAGGTGACAGGACGGCTGCTGTCTCAGCCATGAAGTCCACGCCGCAAAAGACGATCACATCGGCTTTCTGGGCTGCTGCTATCCTTGAAAGTTCCAGCGAATCTCCCGTGAAGTCTGCAATATCCTGCACATCTCCTGTCTGGTAATTATGTGCGAGGATCACTGCATCCTTTTCTTTTTTAAGCCTGAGTATCTCCTCTATTAAATATCCACTATCAGACGTATCTTTTTGATTATCGGCCATGGATAGTACCTTATTGGGATGTTTGTATGCCTGTGCTTTCAGATCAAAGCATAATGCACCGGTTCACAGTTGAGAATCCCTGTTATATATACTTAATCTTGCTTCCCGGACAAATCCATACTGCTATCGGAAGTCCTATTCTATCCAATGAGAAAATAGTTTCCACCTTTTCAGGTGGAAATCGGAGTATTTCATTCCTTGGTTGCCCTGCCTATCGCTTTTACAAGCTCCAGCATGATCCCAAGACCCTTCTGGAAGTCATCATCCTGCATTTGCTTGAACATGCCGGAAACGCCCACATTTTTGGGATTCAGGAGGGCTTTGTCAAGTTGAGGGTCCTGAAGCCCTCTTTCTACAATATCCACAAGATCTGTACTCATGATAGCATTTGTGATCTTTAGCACCGTTGACATGAGCTCTGCTATTCCGTGGGCCGTCTGATCGTTCATGTAGTCCTGAAGTATTCTTACTGTTCGCACAAGATCCAGGACAGCTTCAATATCAGTAGGTGTGATCTCGATTCCAGATACTTTATCTATAATACTTTCTTCTGCCATATTATCCCTCTCCTCAGAACATTCCCTTCACGCTGATATCCCAGTGGATGTGATAATACATGCGGTACAGGAACCAGCCCATTTTGGTAGTTGTGAAAGGTGCGGGAGGCACACCATATCTCCAGGTGGCAATATAGCCTTTTCCAGGTGTGGAAGGGGTTTCTATTTCAGTGACGATGGGACATCCCGTTTCCCCTTCATAGGGGGTTTTGATGCCATTCCCACGAATATCGTTAACGAGATCCTGGCTCACGGCGATTGCCTGGTAGTGAGCGCCAATACCTGTTTTAAGTATCTCTACTGGCCCAAGGTCTCCGAGTATATACACATTATCGTGATTGCCAGCAGGGCCTCGATACTGAAGTGTGGCCTTGTCTGCAGACAGCCATCCTTTCTCGTCGGTAAGGCCGGAATCTATCAGAACTTGAGGGGCCTTGTGGGGCGGAACAGTGATTAGGAGATCATAATTGATCTTGTCGCCATTTTTAGATGCTATCTCCTTCTTGGATGCATCAACGTTAGCTAGCTGAAAGTTCCTTATGATCTCAATGTTCTTTTCCTTGCATTGTTCAGTCACAAGTTTATTGAACTCCGGCGGTCCGACGGGCTCCATGGGCCAGACCAAGGTCAATTGTACATCATCCCTGTTCTTCCTGACATTGCGCAGATAACTATCAAGCATAAAAGTGAACTTCACGGGTGCACCGGGGCATGGGATAGGCATTGAAGCAACGGAGATCAAAACTTTTCCGGTCTTAATGTTCTTCACCAGATCCCTTACTTTGAAAGCATCCTCTATGGATGTATAGAATGTGTTAAGGTCATCCGCAAGCCCCGGCACAGCATCAACGTCAGCCCTGCATCCCATTGCTATCACAAGATAGTCATAGGTATACTTTTTACCGCTTTTGACACTCACTTCTTTATTCCCAAGGTCTACTGCTGCCACTTCGCCGCCATTCCCATAAATACCTTTAACTCTGGGGCTTATTAGTTTCCTTCGTGGCCTTGTGATGTCTTCAGGAGTGTAAAGTTCAAAGGGGATAAAAGTATATCCGCCTTGGTTGATATTCATGTCATTTTTGTCCAAAATGATTATTTCCAATTCTTCTCTTGCGATCTTGTTCCTGAACTCTCTGGCCAAGATGTTCGCTACTACCGAACCGGCATAGCCTGCCCCAAGTATCAGTACCCTCTCTTTCATCAGCATTACTCCATATATCTAACTAACTTTCGTATAACTCAATATGTGACTTTCAACTTAATATATTAGTTGCATTACTGATGTACTTTGACAGTAGTATTTAAAAGAATGGAAGTGCATATAAAATAAGCGAATTTCAGCAGTTTAACAGCGTAAACAAGTATTCGATAACGTAAACTGAAAGACTCGCGTCTAATAAAATAAATCAAAAGAAGAATTGGTTGTTACAGAATATATTCTGTAACCAGGTAGGTGATGATAGTTATTGTTAGACAATAACTATACGTTTTTTAGTTCTGCAGTACTATCTCGATGTTGATGTCCTTTGGCACCTGGATGCGCATTAACTGTCTGAGTGCACGTTCATCGGCTGCAATGTCGATGAGCCTCTTATGGACACGCATTTCCCAGTGGTCCCATGTTGCGGTACCATCGCCGCTTGGACTCTTCCTGACCGGAACTACCATTTTCTTAGTAGGTAGTGGAACCGGCCCTGAGATACTTACTCCTGTTCTCTCTGCGATAGCTTTTACCTGATCGCAAACACCATCAAGGTTAACCGGGCTGATTCCTGACAATCTTATTCTAGCTTTCTGTGACATGTTCGTCTCCTAAAAAAGGAAAAGGTGAGTGTCTTATTTCTTCTGTGTGACACTTATACACATGCCAGCAGCAATGGTCATACCCATATCACGGATGGCGAACCTTCCGAGCTGTGGGATTTCCTTTACTGGCTCGATTACCATTGGCCTTGTTGGCTTTATGGTAACGATCGCTGCGTCTCCTGCCTTGATGAAGGTTGGGTTCTCTTCCTTTACCTGGCCGGACTTTGGATCAAGTTTCTTGTTGATCGCCAGCAGTGTGCATGCAGTCTGTGCAGTGTGGCAGTGGAATACTGGTGTG
>DANZ01000087.1 GCA_002501695.1 Methanolobus sp. UBA474
GGAGACGATACGAGCCCTGGCTGAAACCGCACGCTCGGGTGGCGGTTACGTGGTCTTCATCTGGCCGAACCCGGATAATGAGAACCGTGAAGAGTTAAAGATAGGCTATGTACTCCCGGTGAATGACACATGGTGGGTCGGTTCGGGAGTCTATCTGAGTGAGATTACCGGAGAGGATGCATCCATACCTTCTCCGGTTCCCGGATGAACCCTTCTCTTATTTGCCGGAAGGAGCCCTTGCACATCCAAAAACGTTGCCTGTTCTGTTCAGGGGTTCACCCGGTGGATCCCTGGCGCTTTACAACCTTCCCCTATCACAAAAGGTGACTTCTCACATCTCTGACACTGCCCGGCATATCAGCTCAGGTGACATCGCTCAGTGCTTACGGAAGGAATACTTATCGCCCTTCATATGCTTTTTTTAAGCCTTCGATATCGAACTTCTTCATCTTAAGGAATGCTTCAGTTACCCGTGCCAGTTTCCCTGCATCCCCGGTCCGCATCATCCCGTCCATAACAGTCGGAACTATCTGCCATGAGACCCCAAACCGGTCCTTGAGCCAGCCGCACTGCTCGGCCTCGGGAACTGCCGATAGTTTCTCCCAGTAGTGGTCGATCTCGCCCTGGGTATCGCAGTATACCATGAACGAGATAGCTTCGTTGAAAGTAAAACCATGTGCAAAGGCACTGTCCATAGCCGCAAATCCATAGCCTTCAAGCACGAAAGCGGCATGCTTTATCGTTCCTTCTTTATCGGGCTCCTCACCTGCTCCGTAACGGACTATGTCGCCAGCTTTTGCATTGCGGAACACCGACGTGTAGAAATTGATCGCCTCTTCCGCTTTCGCGTACTGATCGCCGGTGAACATGAGAGTAGGGGTGATCTTCTGCGTCATCTTACTGCCGCCCAGGTACATTACCTGCCATGAAAGACCGTATCGATCCTCCACCCATCCGTATCTTTCGCTGAACGGATATGCATCCAAGGGCATGAGCGCCGTACCGCCTTCGGATAGTTTCCCCCACAGTGTATCCACCTCTTCCTTAGTATTGCAGGCAATAAGGAACGATATGGCCGGAGTGAACTTGAAGAGGGGGCCGGCTGACAGCAGCATGAACTCCTGTCCTGACAGCTCAATGGTTACGATCTCTGTGGTCCCCGACGGAGTATCATGAAGAGTTGTCACGTTGCTTATCTTCGAATTATCGAAAAGGGAAGTATAGAACTTCGCTGCCTCAAGGGCCTCTTTGTCAAACCAGAAATGTGGAACGATCTTCTGCATATTGATCCCTTCTATACATTAAAAGTTGTAACCATTATATAAAGGAGTTTAGGAAACACTGATGCATACGGCACATGATCATGGGCCCTCAGGCCGTTATATCTTTCCCCGGGCCTTCTCAGAATCCATAGAGGTAAGTATTCTAATATAAAGGTGCGAAAATGGCCTTTGCAGGAAAGTGGGATCGTTAATGGGAACGCTTTTTATAAGAGAATGCCATTTTTAGTCTCAGATGTAAGAAGGATGAGGCACCTGGAAAACCACCACGCTTTAAGGTGTCTCTCTCTTAACGGATCCGAAATATTCCCCAATATTTCTTATTGCGAGTGTGGGTCACTCGCAATACCTACTAAGTCCTGTTCGTATATAAACCAACTCATTCTTAATCATACGAACAATGATGTTTTCTGTTTGCTAACGATATTCTAACGGCATTGTATTTGAGTCCGCCTTTATAATAAGTAAAGCCTTTATACACTATAGACTATGGCCGGATTACCACGAAACCTTATAATAGCACTGTTAACTGAATAATAATTATTTTAGATCGGATAGTGAGATCCCATGAAAATACTGATAGTATATGATTCAATATTCGGTAACACAAAACAAATAGCAGACGTGGTCCATAGTTCTCTTGGCTCACAGGAGAGCATAAAGATATCCAGGGTAAGCGAGATACATTCCGGTCAGCTGGATGGGCCGGACCTGTTAATAGTTGGCTCCCCTACCCGGGCGTTCAGGCCGACAAAGGAGATCGCCGGCTTCCTGAATACAATACCTCCGGATGGCTTAAAAGGCATCAGGGTAGCGGTCTTTGATACAAGGCTCTCTCCTGTCGATGTGAATTCACGCGTGTTGAATATAATGGTCAGGCTTTTTGGATATGCTGCCAAACCAATAGCTGATAAACTTGAGAAAAAAGGAGGAATATTGATAGCTCCGCCTGAAGGCTTTTTAGTTAAAGGGTCTGAAGGCCCGTTAAAAGAAGGGGAGCTTGAGCGGGCAGCTGCATGGAGCAGATCGATAATGAAAGCACAAATAGAGTCTGAGAAATAAAAGCTGAACAATAAAAAAGTGTTATTTAAGGTTTTTTAACGCTGAGGAGGAGGTTCGAACTCCCGCAGCGCGTGAGCACTACCGGTTTTCAAGACCGGCGCCGTGGACCACTTGGCTACCTCAGCATGTTGAATGGTTCCTAAATAACAGATTCAGATATAAGGCTTTTGATTCAAAACGGTATGTGTTGTTATTGGATGAAGGATGGGAGAGGGAGGATCATTCCTCGCTCTCGGTAGCTTCGGCTGCTGCCTCATCGGGCTCCTCTTCGGTTACCGGAGGCACGTAGGGGTGCTTCTCTACGTACTCAAGGTTGGGGATGCCAAGCCTCTCGATAAGTTCGTTGGCTATGTTCACCTTGGTTACGAGCCATCTCTGGTTGAAGCTGAGCTCGATAGGGGTGACGATGCGGATGAGGTCGTCGGTGATCTCAGCCTCGATGTCCGTGAAACCGGTATAGAGGGATATGAGGCCTTTTACCTTTTGCAGTTTGTCCTCTATCTTTTCCTCGATGGTGTAATCGTACTCGACTTCCTTGCCTGCAAGGGCGTGGTTGAAGTCAACACGGACCCTGCGGCCTATTATCTGGGCTATGACGCCGCGCTTGCCGTTAACCTCCACAGGCATGCCCGGGTATGGGTTCTTGTCCTTGAACTGGTCCTGTAGCTTGGTCACGGACAGGGTTTCCACAAGCGCAGGATTGTGCTTGCCGAACGCCTTCTCGGGAGGGATCGTCAGGGTGCCGGAATAACCTGGCTCCTTGCCGATTAGGTCCTCGTCAAGACCCCTGATCGTCTGGCCTGAACCGACAACGATAATATCCCCGCCGTAAACGCCGCGGGGGTTAAAGATACCGTTATCCTTTGCGAGCTGCTCGTCGGTTGTGTCAAAGACCATGCCGTCAGTAAACTTTCCTGTATACTTCAGTTTTATGAAATCGCCTTTCTCGATTGCCAAATTGATCAACTCAGTTAGTTGGTTACTTATATGAATAGAATTACCTGCACGCTATACTCATATTTCTTTAAGAACCTTTTGCCAGTCAGGGAACCCAAAAAATACGGCCCTGTAAGGAACATGATCACAGAACACACACAGGAAGTATTTCCCGTAGTGCTCCTTCAGAAATGGATATTTAAAGTTATGAAAGCAGCTCTATACTGTGAACTACCACCCTATAAATAGGGTGGCTTCCTGCTTCATTCTTCCCTCTTTTGAGGACAAGTCCGCAGGCTCTTCCCTTAGTCCCTACGGTGTTACGTTCCTATTTGGTTTTGCTTATCTAAAGCAAACTTTTTGATATTAATAGCGGCATTAATATCCCTGTTGTGCTTGCTTTTGCATTCAGGACACTGCCATACCCTATCTGCAAGTGTTAATTTTCCATTGTAGGATCCGCACACATTACAGATTTTAGTTGATGGCTCAAATCGTCCTATGCGGAGTATTGTTTTTCCAAGCCATTTTGCCTTATATTCCAGCATGGTTACAAATGAACTCCATGAAGCATCTGCTATGCTTTGTGCAAGACAATGGTTTTTCAACATACCGCTAACGTTTAAAGTTTCCAGTGCTACCGCTTGGTTCTCGCTTATGAGCTTGGAGGATAACCTGTGTTGAAAATCATTTCTCTGGTTGCTGATTCTTTCATGTGCCTTTGATACTGCAGATCTGGCTTTTGCCCTGTTCTTTGAGCCCTTCTGCTTCCTGCTTAATCTCTTTTGCAAGACTACAAGGCGCGGAATGGACGTTTTAAGGTACTTTGGGTTTTCAATTATCTCCCCATTGGAAAGAACTGCAAAGTCCTTGATACCTACATCTATTCCAACCGTTGTTTTTTCATCGAACAAAACGGCTGAGGGTGTTTCCAGCCCATCGTCCACAAGAATGCTGATGTAGTACTTCCCTGTGGGAGTTCTGGATACTGTAGCTGTTTTTCCATCTCCGCAATACTTGCGATGTAGTTTTGTTTTTACCCATCCTATCTTTGGGAGTTTTACTTTATTGTTCTCAAAGTCCAAGTCATAGAACTGAGGTACTGAAAACGATTGCATCGGATTCTTCTTTGACTTGAAATTTGGAAATCCCGTTTTCTCTCTGAAGAACTTAGTATATGCATTTTCAAGATTAAGAGTTGCACCCTGTAATGATTGAGAATTTACGTCCTTTAGCCACCCATGTTCCTCTTTTAGTCCAGTTAACATTTTATTAAGAGAAAACCTTGATATTGCTTTTCCGTCCTGTTCATAGGACATGATCTTGTTTTCTAAAGCCCAATTATAGACAAACCTGCATGCTCCGAAATGCTGGAAGAACGATTCTTCTTGTTGTTTTGTAGGGTACATTCTATACTTGCAGGCTTTTAACATACAATACTTATATATGCAGTTAACAATTATATAATTTGTGTTAAGTTGTAAATGAACGCTGTTTTGGAGAATAGGCGTAATTCATCTACCTGTTCCATTTCGGAGAAATGGA
>DANZ01000058.1 GCA_002501695.1 Methanolobus sp. UBA474
AACTTCAAGTGTACTTAAAAGAGGGACCATGTCCTCAACTATCAGTTTACCAATAGTGGTTAATTCATAAACATCCTTATTGCGGGAAACAAGGTGATGCTCTTCAAGCACCCTCATCTGAGGCAGTAGTGCCTGCCTGGTTGTGTCAAGAGGTTCTAGAAGATATTCTATTCCCTTAGCTCCATCCTGTAGTAATAAGAGAGTATTTTTTTCTCTTATCGGACATGAAGAGTACATCAAGCAATGGCTTTTTTATGACAGCACATCCTCTCAAGCATTCACAATTCCATTAAATTCCACGACTATATTATTAAATATTTGATCTACTACTTATAATAATTTAATTCAACAGATGATCATAATCATTATAATAAAATTCAGCGAACCGACCATTTGCACAAATACCTTTATAGTAGAAGGTGGCCTCAGAAATACCTGAACAGGTCATCCCTTTTTTCGGCATGCAGGCGCTGGCGGATAATGGAATTGAGGGGCTTGATCCTGCCGTGTTTAGCGCTGATGGGTGCGATGGTGTCTATCCACTGTTTCCATGGGGGCAGCATTCCAAGCTTGTCCACGATGCCGTCAATGACATCGTTCTGCTCTTCTTCCTTCACCTTGTCCATCTTGTTGACGGCCACCACGGTATCGATGCCAAGCTCTCTCAGGAAGTCGTACATCTCGAGGTCTATCGGGATCTCGTTCCTTGACTCCCACCGGTCCACAACCTCCACGAACACCGGGCCGTCCACTACCATTACAGCCATCCGGATGCGTCCAAGGCCGTTCTCGATGTAGCGCACTATCTGGTCCTTCACAATGTCCTGCTTGCGCTCTTTGATCCCGCTCATGAAGCCGAAGCCGGGCATATCTGTTACAAGAAGGTCGGAAAACCTGATCTGTGTAGGCTTGAGTGTCACACCGGGGCGCTTGCCCACCTTCACGTTCTGCCCTGTGACCTCCCGGATGAGAGAGGATTTGCCTACATTGGACCTTCCAACAAATATGATCTCAAAATTCACTCCTTCAGTAATATCGTCATTCTTAGCCATTCTAACTCACACTTGGTCCTTAAGTAATTCCTTTCCTATCGCAGCATCCATGTCCTGCAGGAACTGCATAAAAGACCCGGCAGGGATCCTTGCTCCTGCAGCCGATGCATGACCTCCGCCGGTGCCTCCGTGCTTCAGCGCGATAGTTTTCAGCAACCTGTTCAGGTCGATGTTCTTCCTTGACCTAAGGCTCATATCATATACATCTTTATGGTTGCGATACTCGGCAGCTATACCCACACCACGCATCCCATACGATGCAGCGTAGATGGCGGACTTGGACATATATCCCTTAGGATCTATGACATATGCAAGGTTCTGAAGGGATGTAACCTCCTTTTTAACCCTCAGTCGCAGGGCTTCTTCAAATATTGCGCCCTCCCCTGCTATCTCAAGCACGTCCGGGATATCGGTGGGGATCATGTCATGAGAGAGCGGAAGAAGCACTTTACGCTTGAAATCATAATTCCGGCCCATATGGATAAGGGCCTGGATGAGAGCACCGGCCTGGAAGAACAGGCTTCTTTTATCCCAGTCCTGCAGCCACTCCCTGATAGAGTCAGTGTTATCATGATAGTCGCCTATGGCCCCGTATATAGCCACTCTGCGCATGTCGCTGTTCAGCCGGTCTTCCAGCACCTTATAAGTAAGTTCCGAAGAGCACATGTTAAGATCGTTATGCAGCCAGTCAACATCCCAGCACTTATCCGGCAGGGGATGGTGATCGATATAAGTGATACTTGCATTCCGGGCAAGCTCCTCAAGCCTGTTATACAGCATCGTGCATGACCTTATATCAATTGCAATATCGCAAATTATGATATTGTCGTACCCATCCGCCATTCTCAGCTCATCGAGTATGCCTACAGGCGAGGTGAAATATACTTCCGCTTCAGGATAGGCACTCTTGGCGATGGCACCGGAGCAGACACCGTCAGAATCCCCGTGCGTCAAAATAAGCGATCTGCTCACACCGGATCTGCCGGGTCTGCTTATTCCCCGGCTTCTAATATTTGCTTCTGATTTGTTCATTTATATCAAAGGAAAGCACTATTATATATTTTACTTTTGCCTTAATTTCGATATGGATTGCTTGACAGCTTCAATAAGGTCATAGAATATCCGGAATATCCCATGATCCTTTTCTACAGTTTCCGGTCGTTCAGCACTCAGGGTGGCATCGACAGCACTTTCCCGGTAGGCATCATCGTAATGATCTGCCGGGTCATAGCCACCCTGCTCATCAGGGTCCGATACGGATAGCAGGAAGCGCCTGGAATAAACAACATCCTCGTATTCCCTGGGATCCACGAAACTCGCTATTGCCGAAGGTATCACAATACTTCCGGCCTTCTTCATCCTGAGGGAGTAGTTAATAGTGATATTCTCTGAAGGGTGCAGGATCCTGCTGCTGCTTGTAATGCCTTCTGTGAGCACGGCTCCCGCCGGAAGCTCATCCGAGATTGACACATAAGCAGCTCTGTCGCCTTCGTTCACCGCTTTTACCTGCATGTATATGACATCGTTCACCTGCACACTTTCAGCAGAATGGGTCTTTGTAAGGTTGATGCAGGGTCCATGTACAACGAGCTGTGTATCGTTGAGGGCCTTCTTGTAAATGTGCCCGTCCATACTGACCAATACCTGCGTACCCGTAAAATTGTAAGTGCCGGGCCTGAGGGCTTTTAAAGAGTACTTATAGGACTTTTGCCCTCCTGCAGCAAGGGTACAGTTCCATTCCATATCGGCATCCGGATCAAATACAAGACCCTCAGGGATCTCCTGGACCAGCTGCAGTGATGTCGGGATGACCCTCAGGTTCTTGATCTTTATATCAATATAGGCCCTCTCATCCACATATATCTCCCTTGCCCTGTTCTCTTCAACGGAGATCGTTGCATCTATTTTCTCTATCACAACTTCTTGGGTCGGGGATACGTTCGCAAGGAACACACTGATGTTAGTATAAGGCACGGGGATATTGTTACCCGTAACAATGTCCAGTGCAGTGATGTTCAGCCGTTCTCCAAATATATAGCGATCCGGGATATCTGAACTGTTCACAGCAAGAATAGCTACCCATGATTCTGAACGGTTGCTCGATACCTTCATCATTACATAATCATTGTCCATATCAAATGCTTTGGAAGGTGAAAAATCAGCAACCTTGATAACATATCCGCTGGTATTGAGCTCCTGTCCCCAGTAAAGGGTGTAGTTCCCGACATCAAGCCACTCTACGCCATCATCATCGGTTACCGATCCTGCACTTGCAAAGCTGCAGAGGCACAGGAGGAACGCTAACATCCACACCAGTTTAGAAGATGCCTGTTTCATAGCAGCTACTGATCTTTTTTGCGCTTTATGACCGCAAACACACATATCAGAATGAAAACCATGAGGGATCCTTCAAAACCCGGCTCTACTCTGGTATCATCAGGGTCTGACTCGGTGCTGTCCGGGGAGGATGATGAGCTGCCTGAGGTGTCACCGGAAGTATCACCCTGGGTATCGTCTGAGAGAGATGCAGATCCATCTCCGGGCTCTGCAACCGAGAGCAGGGGAATATTGGAGATCCTTTCACCTTTATAGCCTTCCATATCAATGAATGTTGCAGTCGTTGCGGGAAGTTTTATGTCTCCTGCCTGTTTTGTCATTATCACATACGAGTATGTGGCAGATTTGCCTCCTTTCATAACCTCCTTGAACTCCAGGTCCCCGCTTACAAATGATACACTTGAAGGCAGGCTTTCAGTGGTCGTTACACTGGCATCCCTGTTACCCTGGTTGTGTACGGTTACAGTTACTGTCGCTTCTTTGCCCGGGATCACGGAAGAAGGGCTTACGGCTTTGGTAAGGACTATGTTGGGTCCGTTCACTTTAACCTTCGGGGCCTCTGACTTGTATGTGTGCACCTTACCGTCGGGACCCGTGAACGTGGCTGTTGTCGCTGGAACTGTTATCTCGCCGGTCTTTGTAGGCTTTAATGTGTATCTGAAAAGCTCGGCTTTTGTCTCACCCGGAGCAAAACTGACAGTTGTCTCCTGGTTGGCATTATCCTGCAGTTCGAAATACTCGCTGAGTGCATCGGTAACCGTTGCTGAACTGACACTATAGATACCCTTGTTGTATACGCTCACTCCAACGTAAGCGGCCCTATCCATGTAGATCTCCTCGGCAATGGTCTTGGTAATGATGAGCTCGACAACGGGTTCTATGGTCAGGGTCTTTATTTTCTCATGAGAATGTATCTCATCGTTAATATCCCTGGATCTTGTTGTAACTGTAAAATCTAGCTTTGTCTGGTCCCAGTATTCCGGAGCCTTGAATTTGACAACTATAGGCTCAAGTACCTCATCCTCTTCGACAGTGGTGAAACTGTACTTCATTTTACCGGAGGTCTGTTCCATGCCTTTTGGATCTATTTCCACATCCATTGTGTAGGCTTTGGCGTCTCCTTCATTCTTGATATTTATTGTTGCCGTAACGATGGAAGAACCCGCCATCCTCGGATCATAGGTGTCTTTATCAGTGGTTATCTCTATTTTCATCTTGGGGTAGGCTCTCTTATATACTTTGATCGCAGCTTTGGGATCTTCCATATTCCCTGTCCACGAATCAATGTTCAGGTTCACCGAATCAACAGTTACGCGAATATCATCGCCATTATCCGTATCAAGGTAACTCAGACTGTCTCCGACACTCAGCGGAGAAACGGCTTTGATCTGATCATTTCTGGAGATGCTTATACTGACAGAACCTTCTTTATTGAAGTCCTCAACTTTGATAACATAGTCATCCAGTGTTATCGTGCTTCCCCAGGTAAGGGTGCCGGTCTTGTCTGCGCTGTCCTTCCATTCAATATCATCTACAGTATAGGCTAATGCAGGCAGGCATAACAGATAGATAGAGAGCATTATGACAGTAAGGGATTTTAGAAACATTGGTCAACCTCACATATGTTAGTAACAATTTGATTTGTATGATATTTAGTAGTAGTAACTTTTATTAGTATAATAATATATTAATTCAGTTCTTTGGTGTCAGTGCTTTGAACCCCTTGACCTGGGAAGGCCTGTCAATGGCTGCGGTCCTTGAGGTGGAACCAGGGAGATCTGTTATGGAAGGCTGTTGTATGAGACCCGCCGTATTCTCGTCTGCGGTGCGCTGGCTTTTATATCCGGCCTCTATGCCGCGTTTCAGATCATACGCTGCAGGATCGGACAAAAGGTCCATTCTCTCTGATCTCTTTTCTGAACTCCTTTTTGAGCTGTCAATTTTGAGATCCCTTTCCCTGGCTTTGAAACCGTACTCCTTGCCATCCCTGTAGTTCTGCATGACAAGTTTTCCAAGACCCGACTCCCTTGCCAGGTCTTCCAGCATGGAGTATTGTTCACTCACCCAGCCTAGCTCCGAATGCTTATGGTAGCCTACTTCAAAGCCAAGCTTGTAGGAACTTTTTACAAGCTCATCGATCTCTGGCCTGGTTAGCTGTGCCTGCTCCTCTTTCTTTTTGAAAAATCTAACCATGATCCCACATCCTTACTTAAGCATCTCCCGCACGGTCAGCCCTTTTTCAGTGAAACCCACACTGCGCAGGTTACAGTCGTGATTGGTTCCTCTCATCTTGATTATCTGAATGGCTCGCATCATCGTCTTGTCATAAAGGAAGTTATGCAGGAAGATTACCCCGTGTGAAGCAAACTGTTCGATAGAATAAGCTGACGGGTCTGTCATCTCGGATATCAGTATTGTGGTACATCCCAGTTTCTTGAGATTACGTATGAACCTGCTCATCTCTTTCTCCTGGAGTGACAGGTCCTTTGATGTGAAGCGGATGGCTGACACCGAGTCGATCACAAGTCTCTTTACACCATATTCAGCAACATAGGATGCAATTTCCTTATACACCAGTGCCGGTGAGGGAGCTCCATGATCCGCAGGGGAATTGATCATTTCGTTATCATGGATGCCATGTTCATTAAGTTCATCAATAAAGCCATAGTCCATCCGGGGACCAAGATCCGCGAACAATAGTTTTTGCATCTTGATCAGTGTAACTACGTTCAGAGTGTAGTTTGACATGTCATCGATGATATTCTGCGGGCTCTCAACCAGGCTTATATACAGGCCAACTTCTCCAATTGCTGCTCCCTGGGCAAGATATTGGACGCAGAAAGTGGTTTTACCACTTCCTGGAGGCCCACTGAGGAGATAAACACGTTCAGAGAGTAATCCTCCTTGCAGAAGTTCGTCAAGACCATCTATTCCAGTTTTAATTCTCATAAGGTGCCCTCAGCAAATATATTTGATTTTATTATATTTACGACGTGCATATATATTACTGTTTTTATTTAGCGGATAATATACATAATAATACTATACATAGAAGTATTGCAATCTACTCTTGAAATTGCGACACATTCAAATTGCTTGAAAAATATCCTTTATCTATGAATCTTTCAGACGTAGTTACCGTTCTCGAACAGATCGCACCTCCTGCCCTTGCGGAAGACTTCGATATCGGAAGAATAGGATTGACACTTGACCTTGAGAATGACATTCAGAAAATAGCCGTTTCCCTGGACCCTACAAAGTATGTGCTCAAAAGGGCTGAAGAGATAGGTGCGGACCTGCTTGTAACTCACCACACCCTTATCTTCCATCCTCTTAACATGATACGCAAACCTCTTGCTGATATCCTTAAGATAGCCATGGACAACAACATTTCGCTGTACTCGATGCACACCAACTTCGACAAAGCAGAAAACGGGATCAATGATGCACTTGCAAGAAGGATAGGCCTTTCAAATATTATAGAAACAGATGTTGGCAGGATCGGAACCATTACTCCATGCTCAGCCGATGTATTTGTCAATCATATTGCAAAAAGCCTGAGCACGCATGTCCAGTTCACGGGCAGGAAAGAGGAGATAAGCAAGGTGATGGTCTTTGGGGGAAGCGGCTTCAAGGACGAGTATCTTGCAGTGGCAAAAAAGCACGGTGCAGATGCCTACGTTTCCGCGGAACTGAAGCATGACATCATACGCTCCTGGGAAGACATGCTGCTTGTTGATGCAACACATTACGCAACAGAGAATCCGGGCATGCAGGACCTATGCTCCCAGCTGGAGGAAAGGCTCAGGCTGGATGTGGAATTCATTGATCATAATCCCTTTATAAAGGTACTTTGAGGTTGCATGTCAGGCAGTAACGCTCATATTGATGAGGAAGAGCTGGAAAAAATGCTGGAAGACCACTCCAGGCTCAAGGAGAAACCAAAACACAGGGGATACGGTGATTATGAAAGAAGGGGTATTTACAGGGGGCCTTCGGTAAAATAAGATATGGGAAGGCCAAAAAGCAGATCAGCAGGGATCCGTTCCTTCCTGCCTGTTATCAATTACCTTCTTTCCACGTTCCAGGGGAACGATCTTTAACTCTCCTCCATTGAATTCGTTTTTAAGGGGGTCGCTTGCTGCTATCCTGTCCAGCGTCACAGCAACGGCGGCAACTTCTGAATGAGGCTGGTTGCCTACTGCTACGTTCCAGTCCGCCATCTCGTATATCTCGAACGGGACCTTTTCAGCTCCCACGACGATCATAAGATCTTCGCACTGTCCGATCTCACTCACAACATCAGGAAGATTCATACCGTACATGGACAGGTGACAGACCTTGCCACCCTCATCTTTCCATCTGCGGATCTCTGTCTTCCAGTTCACATCGTTTTTGACGTAGAAATCCCCTCCCCATCTTTTTGCAACGTCGAGAATGTTATCTGCCAGTTTACGATCGTCTGATGCCAGTAACATGCCTTCGGCGCCAAAAGCCCTTGCTGTGAGGCCTACATGAGTGGTTATTCTTTTATCTCTCACCGGACGGTGACCAAGCCTTAAGATTACTATCCTTTTCATCATACACCCGGACTTACAGCCCCTTTATCTCATCCACTCTTTCAATGAGCATTCCCTCAACGAACAGAGGAGGGAATTCCCTTGCATACTTTACAGCATCTGCGAGTTTCTCTTTCTTCTCAGCATAGACCGTAAGTACGGGCTGGCCTTTCTCCACGGACTCCCCGCGCTTTTTATGGATCAGGACACCTGACCCCTTGTCATTGGGAGCTCCTGCAAAGCGTGCCAGCTGGACGATCCTCTTATTGTAGAACTCTATAATATATCCGTTCGAAGGAGCCAGGATATCCGCAGTGTACTCACCCACGGCTATATCCTTGTGGGTAACATCAGGATTGCCACCCTGTATCTTGATTATCTCTTTCATCTTTGCAAGAGCCTTGCCGTTTTTCAGTGTCTCAAGGGCGAGTTCCCTTCCCTGGCCACGGGGTGCGGCTCCGCCCATCTCAAGCAGCATGCCTGCGAGAATGACACTCTTCTCGATAAAGCTGTTCGGGCCTTCCATGGTCTCAAGGACCTTCAGGGCCTCTATTACTTCAAGCGCCGGGCCCACGGTCCTTCCCACAGGAGAGGCTCCATAGGTCAGGGCGCAGTCGACATCCATGCCCAGGCGCTCTCCCAGGCTTATAAGGTCCCTTGCGAGTTTGCGTCCGGCCTTTACATCAAGTATCTTCGTTCCCGGACCTATGGGTATGTCCATGACGACCTTCTGGGCTCCCACAGCGCCTTTCTTAGCCATGATGGATGCAAGCAGCTGGCAGTGAGGATCGACGGAAAGCGGGTACTCTATCTTGATGAGCTTGTCATCGGCAGGTGCGATATTGGTTCCGCCACCCCATACAATAACTCCTCCTACCTTCTCGGTCATTTCCTTGATCTGTGTAGCTGTGAAATCAACCGGTGCCAGGATCTCCATGAGATCAGCAGTGCCTCCTGCTCCGGTTATGGCACGGGAGCTGGTCTTGGGGATGAACAGGCCGTTGGCTGCAACTATCGGTACTATGAGAAGGGTAATCTTGTTTCCCGGAACCCCGCCTATGGAGTGCTTGTCCATTACAGGAGAAATGTCGAACTCTATTTTCTCGCCGGTCTCGATCATAGCCCTTGTCAGCCATTCGGTCTCATCCTCCGACAGGTCCCTTATATAAGTGGACGTAATGAATGCGGCAAGCTCAACGTCGCTCAGGTTCTCTTCGACTATGTCCCTTACAAGCAGATTCACCTCATCCCTGTCCAGTTTCTTGCCGTCCATTACCTTCCTGATAAGATGGGCTGACTTGGGCTTATCCGCAGGCTCGACTTCCACAGTCTCTGTCCACTGTTTGCCGAGCTGCTCCTGCAGTTCATGGTACACGCCTATCATTCCCGGAGATATCATGTCCTCAGTAAAATCCACGATCGCAGTTAAAGTGACGTGGTTACGCACCCTGACCCTGTCACCTTCATAGACACCAAGCTCCCTGGCATCCATTGAGTTCATCACTACTTTGTATTTACCGACCTTGATATCAATGGGCTGTACTTTTAACTGCATGATCACACCTTTTTTTAACTACTGTCAATGCGTTAATACATAAATATGTTTATAGTATATACTCAAAAGACTATGAAAATGCCTGGAATCAGGTATTCTTTTAAACTTCTGTACCTCTGTCCGGTCCACACTTTGAAAGTGCTTTGTTCTTATTGGAATGGAAGAAATTCTTAGTTGTGCGGATCATCCACTTCCAGTGTAATACAACGTGAAGGACGGAAAAGGCAACCATGAGAATGCCTATCTGTTCATGCAGATAAAGCCATTCCCTTCCATCAAGTCCCATTAAATTGATATGCTTGCCCCCGTAAAGAAGGAGCACTCCTGAAAGGCTCACTATGAGCGATTGCATTAACAAAGGGATGTTTACAAGGTAATTTATCTTTGTTCTGTTCATTCCTACTCTCCTATCTTCTTATTTTATTATTTACTCCGATCTGGTTTTACTATATTAATTGAAGCAGGATCACATGTTGGTACTGCACTGCAAGGTGGTACATTGCTGAT
>DANZ01000061.1 GCA_002501695.1 Methanolobus sp. UBA474
TTTCAGCACTCACCACATCGCCGGTGCTTACCGGCAGCAATCCCTGCAGGTCCGTCCCCGCTTTATCTGCGGACAAAGCCTCGCTTGCCATGAAAACAACCTCCCCGCCACCTCTGATGAAACTGCCGAGGGTGGAGATCTCATCGGATGCAAGAGTTCTCTGCTTATTGGCAATGACTACAACACTGTACTTTGAGAGGTCCGCAGGCACTTCCTTAAGCCAGTTCGTCCTGACATTTGGCATGAGTGAGAGGGCAGTGAAGGACGGGGGCTTATCGGTGTCCTCCGATACGACCAGCATTTGCTTTGCAGATGCAGAAGGTACTGATATATAGGCTACATTGTCCACCATCAGACTATCTTCAGTTGCTATCCTCACCTCGGTTATGCCAGTCTTCAGGTTCGTGACCTGGAATTGCTGTGTGGAGCGGGAAGGTACGCTCAGGCTCACCTGCTGTGCACTTCCGCCTTCATTGACTATATCCAGGTTCACGCTCTGCCTGCCGTTATTGTAGTTCTTCACGATACCTGTATAGGTATAACTCCCGTCGACCACAGAGACTTCCCCCTGGATGATGCCTACATTGTCCTCACTGCTGCCCACAAGGACATATTCCACCTGCAGCCCGTAGGACTCGGCAAGGTTCCTGGCATTCACAGGGTCATCCCCGTCCCAGTGGGCGAAATCAGAGATGACTACTATCCTTCCCCCCTCCTGGGAAAGTGCCCTCATACCCGCTGAAACCGCCGAGGAGATATCTGCGACCACTGCCTTTGGCTGCAGGGAATCCAGTGTCTCGTAGGCGGCCTGGGAGCCTGCATCCGTAAGCACGGTCACAGGTACGTTCTCTGCAAGGATAATTGTATTTGTGTTGCTTACATAATCACCGGCCTTTGAGAGTGCATCGCTGAACCGGCTGCCGGTCTGCATGCTTGCGGATGCGTCGATAACTATGACCGTATGCTCTCCGCTGAGAGGTTCCTGTGTCTCGATAAAGGGTGTCGCCGCGGCCAGTGCCAGCAGTATCAGCACAAGCAACTGTATCAGGAACAGCGGGTCTTTTATCAGTTTTGTTATCGAGGTATAGAAGCGCTTCTTCTCCTCCCGGATATTCATAAGGAACATCAGGGACGGCACCACTACCTGGAGCGGCTTGGGGCGCAGCAGATAGAGCAGTATCAGAGGTATAACGCTTGCGAGGGCTGCCAGTGCAAGGGGTGCTTCAAAAGGCATTACCACATCCTCCTGCTAATGGTGTTGAGGAAGGCATCGAAAATAGGCACATCGGTGGTGGCGGTGTAGAACTCAGCACCGACCCTGTCACATGTAGCGGTTATCCTGGCGATATGCTCTGCCAGTTTCTTGTTGTACTCACTCTTGAAGTCCTCGCTGACGTATGTGTCCAGCCTGGCCCCGGTCTCGACATCCACCAGCCTGCTGTGCCCGTGCAGGGTAAGCGTGCTCTCTGTCCTGTCAAGAACCTGTATAAGCAGCAGGTCGTGATCTGCAAAGCGATAAATGGCTGACTCGATAGATGCGGGATCATCAAGGAAATCAGAGATAATAACGACCAGGGACCTTGAACTGATCGCTTTGACATACTGAGAGGTGACATGGTCGATGGCGGTCCTGCCTTCAAGATGCACACTTTCCAGCCTGTCGATCATCTGCAGCAGGTATCTCTTTCCACGGCGCGGTTTTGTGATATCTATCTCCTGGGAGAAGGTCGAGATAGCAAATTTGTCATTGTCCCTTGTAACAAGGTACGCAAAACCTGCTGCCAGCATTGTTGCATATTCGAACTTGGATACCTCGCCGCTCCCGTAGTCCATGCTTTTGCTGGCATCGAGCAGGATATGGGTTGTGAGGGATTTTTCCTCTTCGAACTGGCGCACATAGAGCTTTTCGGACCGGGCGTAGGCTTTCCAGTCAACTGATTTAAGCTCGTCACCCCGGTTGTACTCCCTGTAGCCGACCGTATCAAGCCCTTTGCCGCTGTGGATGGAACGCCTGCTTCCAGCGTATGTGCTGGACATCCTCTTCTTCACCATGAAGGTAAAGCGTTCAAGCTGCCTGAAAAAGTCAACATCGATAGTATGTTTCTTGTCGCTCATTGCCGGATATTGGATATGGGTGTTTCTGCGGGAGTGGAAGATCACTTGATCTTTTCGAGGATGTTCCTGACAACCTGGTCTGTTGTGATCCCTTTCCTTTCGGATTCAAAGCTCAGTATAATCCTGTGCCTCAGGACCGGATAGGCCATGGCCTCAATGTCCTCAGTGCTGACGAAGTTCCGCCCCCTGATCAGTGCCCGTGCCTTTGCGGCAAGGATAAGGCCGATAGAAGCCCTCGGGGAAGCCCCGTATTCGATGAACTCGTTCCTGACACGTGTGCTCATCACTATTTTGATGACCCGGCTCTTGATATCATCAGCAATAGGCACGTCCCTTGTGAGCTTCTGCAGGTCAAGCAGCGTGTTCTTGTTAACGACCTTGCCGACAGTGGGCATTATGGAGCGTGTGTAGCGGTTCACTATCTCTATCTCGTCCTCGTAACTTGGATAATCCACCAGTATCTTCAGGAGGAAACGGTCAAGCTGGGCTTCGGGAAGAGGGAAGGTACCTTCCATTTCGATGGGATTCTGCGTGGCCAGTATGAAAAATGGCTGCTCCAGCATGAAAGTATCATTTCCCACAGTTATCTGCTTTTCCTGCATGGCCTCAAGCAGTGCAGACTGTGTTTTAGGGGACGCACGGTTGATCTCATCAGCAAGCACGATGTTGGCAAACAGGGGTCCGGGCTCGAACTTGAAATGTTTTGACCCCCCGCTTTCTTCAATGATATGGGTTCCTGTGATGTCAGCCGGCATGAGGTCAGGGGTGCACTGTATCCTGCTGAAGTTGAGGTCCATTGACTTTGAGATCGTAGATATGGTGAGAGTCTTGCCCAGTCCCGGATTACTCTCGACCAGGGCGTGCCCGTTGCACAGTATAGCAATGATTATCTGCTCTACGGTATCATTCTGACCGACAACCACCTTGCCTATTTCCCTGAAAAGGGTGGCAAACATATCTCCGGCAACCTTGTATGTTTGTGTCAGATCCCTTGAGTTCATGTCGCTAGCCATTTGTTTTCTCCTTATTCTCGTCCTTTGGATGTATAAATGTAATTCGGTAATTCACACATAATTGTCAGATAATTATATCATTCTTCAGCCATCTTCTCGAAGTATGACTTGATCACGGTTTCGTAGCCCTGAGGGAAACTTTCATAGTAAGTCTCCGAGGATATAGCATCGATCTCGTAAGATGAAGATGCTTCAAAGTCGGTGTCCTGCTCTGTCTCATTGCCCTCGTTAAAGCCAACTCCGGAACCGGGAGGCAGGCTGAGGTCCACTTCCGTCCCTTCTACCACGACGACTGCAGATTCCCCTGTAAGGTTCTCGCTGCCATTAGTCTCCTGGGTGTCGTCATCTTGCTCGGGAAGATCATCGGTTGAGCCATCGGGAACGAACGGTAGTAGGTTTTCCCAGTCACCCGGGGTCATATCTGCGTGTATATCGTTCAGGGTGATGAAAGCCAGCAACAGAACAGAGGCTATCAGCACTATTAAGCCAAAGTTCACCCTCTTTTTCCTGAAGAACACAGACGGCCTTACTTTTTCAACGGCTGAGGATACTGCCTGTCGCAGATCATTGGCAACAATATTATCGAGACCTATATTGTCATAGGCAGTGCGCAGTCTTTCCCGCAGGCCGGGATACTTTTGCTCGACCAGCTCAATAGTGCGGATCTTCTTATCTCTTATGTGCAGGATGAAGGTCAGTAACAGGGACATAAGTGCAGATGCGACCAGAAGCACCACGGTTTCAAAAGCGATGCTCAGCCCCGCTATGCTATAATTTGTTCCTGCCCGTACCTCAAAGCTGCGGATGAGCGGCAATGCCTGATCTATGCTCAAGACGACCATTAATGTGTAAAGAAGTGTGAATATAGTGAGGAAGTCAAGCAGTTTATAGGTCCTGCGGTACTTCTTCAGGGCAGTTTCCTGGGTTTGCACGAATTTCCTGATGTCCATTTTAAGCACCGCTTTGATTTTTGGTCTGCTTTTCCATGAGATTCATACCGATCCGGATGCCGGATAGGAGCCAAGCATCTTAAGCATTCCTACTTTTGACCTTATATTATATATTGCTTCTTTTATAATATCATCGCTTGTGCTGCCTTCGAGGTCTATATAGAACAGGTAGTCACCCAGCGTCTTTTTAGAAGGCCGTGACTCTATCCTTGTGAGATTTATATTTCGGAGGGAAAATTCCCCCAGTATCTCATAAAGGGCTCCGGGCCTGTCACGGTCCAGGTACACTATTATAGATGTCTTGTATGAGGAGTTGTCTTCAGTGCAGATGGGACGGATCCCCGGCGGGCAGTCTGAGCGCACTATGACAAGAAAGCGTGTTTGATTGTGTTTGCGGTCCTGGATATTGGATAACAGGATATTGAGGCCATACATCTGCGCGGATTCGCGGGAAGCGATGGCTGCCATCTCCTCAAATTCCGTGGCAAGCCTTGCAGCATGGGATGTGCTTCCCGTGGTCCGCAGTTCAACTCCCCTGAAGTTCTCCTTAAGGAACTGCCTGCACTGGGCAAGACCCTGAGGGTGCGAGAGGATTATCCTGATATCTTCCTTTCTGCCCTTTGAGAGCAGGCAGTGCTCGATCGCAACAACGATCTCCCCGATGATGGTAACATCATGTTCAAGCAACATGTCAAGGGTAATCCCGACAGACCCTTCAATGGAGTTTTCCACAGGTACAAGGCCGATATCTAAAGAACCGGCGCGAAGGAATGAGAAAACATCCTGTATATCTTCACAGTACTCCAGGGAAAAACTATCATCCTCAGGCCCATTAGTGCATTTAGTACCGCATTCATTCATGCACTTTTCAGCAAGCCACTGTTTAGCCGCCTTTTCGGTATAGGAACCCCGGGGTCCAAGCAAACCTATGATCATTGAGTGTGTAAACAACCTTTAAATTGAAGTATTTTTCTTAATTCCGAAGAGTTCTGCCGTCCGAGGAATCATCGGTATTGTTATATAAAAATCTATGTATTCCGGGTAGCAGATATCCGGAAGTTGTCCTTCCGGGGGCACTTAATTCTCAGTTCAATACATCTGCTTGTCAGGTTTCCTTTCCCAGCGCTCAAGCAGTTCCATGCATTTCTCTTTCTCAACATTGACCAGGTTCAGTTCCGGGTTATCTCTATTTCCCCTGATCAGCTCATAGAACCGGCTGTCATCGAACCCTATCTTCGCTACTTCCTCCTGACCGGAGCCGAAATAGACAGTCCCGATGCGCGCCCAGAAAATAGCAGCAAGGCACATGGGACAGGGCTCCGAAGTGGAGTATATCTCACAGCCGGACAGGTCAAAACTGCCAAGGGTTTCTGAGGCCTGCCTGATAGCCAGTATTTCCGCGTGAGCCGTGGGGTCGTTCGTCCTGAGCACATCATTATGGGCTTTTGATATGATCTTCCCGTCCTTCACTATCACTGCGCCGAATGGCCCGCCATGGTTGTGGTCCATCCCGTGCCTGGCTTCGTCTACGGCCGTCTGCATGAAATAACTCATGGAATTGTATCATTGCTGATTGGTTTTAAGTGCAGTGGTCTGCAACATATCGGAATATGTGCATTATAAGTGCATCCGGCGATATAAAGAATCATTAGCCAATTAAAGGTTTAATGAACCTTTGTTTTTAGTTTCTGCTTTCTTTGGAACTCTTTTTCCTGCAAGTATCCTTATATTTGAACTTGCGGGTGTGAGAGTTGCAAAGATCACATGTCCGGCACTGCCAATCACACTTCAGCCATCAGCAATGTACCACCTTGCAGTG
>DANZ01000004.1 GCA_002501695.1 Methanolobus sp. UBA474
GTACAAAACTTTGTTTCTGCAGCTGTTGGTATTACCACAATTTTGGTTCTTATCAGAGGTTTCACACGCAAAAATACAGAACACCTAGGTAATTTCTGGGTAGATATGACCCGTTCCATCCTTTACATCCTTCTTCCATTCTCAGTGATCCTCTCTATATTATTAGTTTCTCAGGGTGTTGTACAGACCTTTGATCCGTATGCAACCGTTCAAACATTGGAAGGACCATCTCAAACCATACCTCTTGGCCCGGTGGCATCACAAGTGGCTATAAAGATGCTGGGTTCGAATGGAGGTGGATTCTTCAACGCGAACTCTGCGCATCCCTTTGAAAATCCCTCCGGTATCACCAATTTTTTGCAAATGCTGTCGATATTGCTACTGCCAATGTCCCTTGTTTTTGCTTTTGGGTACATGGTCAGAAATTTCAAACAGGGTGTGGCCATATTTTCAGTGATGATGGTGCTGCTGCTAATGGGTTTAGGAGTGGCTTTATGGTCAGAGAATCAACCTGATCCCATGATAGAGGAACTTGGTGTTTCCGGCGAGAATATGGAAGGTAAAGAAATCAGGTTCGGAGTCGTTGGATCTGTTCTGTGGGGTGTGGCAACGACAGCAGTCTCAAACGGTGGTGTCAACTCCATGCATGACAGCGTAATGCCTCTGACAGGACTGGTATACCTGTTTAACATGGGTACGGGTGAAGTGATTTTGGGAGGACTGGGTGTAGGATTAGCCGGAATGCTGTTCTATGTTATTTTGACTATGTTCATCGCCGGGCTGATGATAGGCAGAACTCCTGAGTTCCTTGGTAAAAAACTGGGTCCGGATGAGATGAAACTTGCCCTTATACCTCTTATATTGCCTCCAGCAGCGATTCTCATCTTTTCGGCTGTTGCCGTATCAGTGCCCGAAGGTTTGTCCGGCATTAGCAATCCTGGATCACATGGCCTGTCTGAAATATTATATGCCTATTTTTCAGCGGTGGGTAACAACGGCTCGGCATTCGCAGGATTAAGTGCCAACACAGTATATTATAACCTTACAACAGGGTTTGGAATACTGATTGGCCGTTTTGCTACCATAATCCCTGCAATTGCCATTGCCGGCTCCCTTGCCAAGAAAGGAAAAGTGCCCATAAGCTCGGCAACTTTTCCGACATCAGGACCCATGTTTACAATAATGGTAACTGCAGTGGTCATTATTATCGGAGCTCTTACTTACTTCCCTGTATTTGCACTTGGACCTGGACTTGAGCATTTATTGATGCTGGGGAGATGAATTTAATTTAAAGAGGTGAGGATATGAAAGAAGGAACTTCAGGTATATTCCAGAAAAAGATCCTTTTGGAAGCTTTTAAAGGATCATTCTCTAGATTAAATCCCATCCAGCTGATCAGGAATCCTGTAATGCTAATTGTGGAGATTGGTGCTCTTATTGCAACTCTGCTGACCATTGCAGCCATATTTGAAGGTACGGACATATTCTTTGACATTCAGATCACGGTATGGCTGTGGTTCACTGTCCTGTTTGCAAACTTTGCCGAAGCAATAGCTGAAAGCCAGGGCAAGGCCAGGGCAGAATCGCTTAAGCAAACCCGCAGTGAAGCAGTGGCAAAGAAAATACATGACGACGGGAGTGTATCCGAAGTATCGGCACTGTCACTGAAAAAGAAGGACATGGTCCTCATTGGAGAAGGAGAAATCATACCCAGTGATGGAGATATTATCGAAGGTACGGCGCTAGTAGATGAATCAGCCATCACGGGAGAATCTGCTCCAGTGGTGAGGGAATCGGGTGGCGATAAATGCGGAGTGACCGGAGGTACTAAGTTACTTTCAGGAACAATTAAAGTTCGCATCACGGTAGACCCCGGTCACACTTTCCTTGACAATATGATAAACATGGTCGAAAGTGCAAAACGGCAGAAAACACCCAATGAAAGAGCACTTGAACTTTTGCTCATCGGTTTAACGGCACTGTTTCTTGCAGTGGTGATCACCTTGAGGGCTTTTTCCGGTTACATGGGAATATCGATCTCCATACCCATCTTAATAGCTTTACTTGTATGCCTCATGCCCACTACCATCGGGGCACTTTTACCGGCTATCGGTATTGCGGGCATGGATAGACTACTTCAGCACAATGTGGTTGCTTTGAGTGGCCGGGCAGTGGAAGCAGCAGGAGATGTAAGTGTGGTGCTGCTGGATAAGACAGGGACCATTACATTGGGAAACAGGATGGCCACAGAATTCATTCCTGCAGCAGGCATTGGACTGAAAGATCTTATGGAAGCTTCCCTTATGTCATCCCTTGCAGATGAAACTCCCGAGGGAAGGAGTATAGTCAAACTGGCCAAAACGGACTTGGACATTCGAGGAAAGGATATACATCCTCCGGAGTCATCTCATTTTGTTCCTTTCACACCGGAAACACGTATGAGTGGGGTTGATATCGGGTCAAGGAAAATCCGGAAAGGTTCTGCAGCTGCCATCGAAGATTTTGTCCGGTCAAACGGCGGGAGTGTAACCGATGAAATGCAAAGTATAATCCGGGAAATATCACAAAAGGGGGACACGCCTCTTGCAGTAGCCGATGATACCGGTATCCTGGGGGTTATAAGATTAAAGGATATTGTAAAAAAAGGTATCAATCAAAGGTTATTGCAGCTTCGGCACATGGGCATTAAATCAATAATGATCACAGGTGACAATCCTCTCACTGCTGCATCCATTGCTGCGGAAGCAGGTGTTGATGACTTTGTGGCTGAGGCAAAACCTGAATCCAAATTAGCGATGATACGCAGGTATCAATCAGGAGACTACCAGTATCTTGTAGCTATGATAGGTGATGGGACCAATGACGCGCCGGCTCTTGCGCAGGCAGACGTTGCAGTTGCCATGAGCGCCGGGACTTCGGCAGCAAGGGAGGCTGCGAATATGGTGGACCTTGATTCTTCCCCTTCCAAGTTACTGGACATTGTTGAAATAGGTAAGGAGATACTCATAACCAGGGGTGCATTGACAACTTTCAGCATAGCGAACGATGTGGCCAAGTATTTCGCCATCATCCCTGCAATATTCTCCGTTGCTTATCCGCAACTTGGTGTCCTGAATATAATGGGGCTTTCAACACCTTCAAGCGCAGTGCTGTCTGCAGTTATTTTCAACGCCATTGTAATACCATTGCTGATCCCCCTGGCTCTTAAGGGCGTTAAGTATCGTGCGACTTCTTCAGTGTCGCAGTTGCTGGCCATGAACATTCTGATCTATGGCCTGGGTGGTCTCATTATTCCATTCGCCGGAATCAAGCTGATAGATTTCCTGATCACTTTATCAGGTGCTGTAGGGGGTTAAATATTGAAGGAAATCAAGAATGCTATTTTAATATTTGCAGTATTCTCTATAATATTAGGTATCATCTATCCTGTTGTCATTACAGGCATATCTCAGGTGGCATTTCCTCATCAGGCCAACGGGAACCTGATAACCGAGAACGGGAACGTTATAGGTTCCGAGCTTATCGGACAGAACTTTAGCAGTCCTGAGTATTTCCATGGAAGACCTTCTGCCGTAGATTATGATCCGATTATTTCCGGCGGGTCTAATCTGGGGCCCACGAACCAGGAATTGATGGATCGGATCGATAAGAGGATACAGAAGATAAAACTTGAAGAGTCTTTGCCATCCAATTTCACAGTTCCGAGTGATATGGTTCTCTCTTCCGGCAGCGGGCTGGAAGGATATATCTATGTGGATTCTGCCAGGCTACAGGTTCCAAGGATTGCAAAAGCCAGAGAACTTAGCGAAACAGAGGTGGAAAAAGTCATCGATAACAACATAGAAAGCCCCTGGCTGGGAACAGGAAGCCCGATGGTGAATGTCTTGAAACTCAATCTAGATTTAGACAATCTAAGGAAGTGAAAATGAAAGAAGATTACAGGAGACCGGATCCTGATGAGCTCTTAAATTCACTGAAAGAAGAGGAAGAGAAAAGAGAGATAAACAGGGGCTACCTGAAAATCTTTTTGGGATACGTAGCAGGTGTTGGTAAAACATACCGGATGCTTAGCGAGGCTCAGGTTCTTAAAGAAAAACAAAGAGACATTGTAGTGGGTATAGTTGAAACCCATGGCAGGGCAGAGACAGAAGAACTTCTTGAGAGTATGGAAACCATCCCCAGACTAAGAATAGACTACAGAGGAATTGTACTCGAAGAACTTGATATCGATGCTGTTTTAGAACGAAAACCCTCTTATGTGCTCGTGGATGAACTCGCCCACACAAACGCCCCCGGTTCCCGCCATACAAAGCGCTGCCAGGATGTGGAAGAATTACTTAATGCCGGCATAAATGTCTACTCCACATTGAATATACAGCACATCGAAAGCATTAACGATATTGTCCAGCAGATCACCGGAGTTGAAGTAAAAGAGACTGTTCCTGACAGGATCATTGAATTGGCAGATAAGATCGAAGTAGTTGATCTGCCCATTGAAGAATTGATAGAGCGGTTAAATGAAGGCAAAGTGTACGTGCCCGAGAGGGCAAAAAAAGCCATGAGTAATTTTTTTACTGAGAAAAATCTGATAGCACTACGTGAAACGACTCTGCGGTACGCAACCCGGCATGTAGATTACGAAATGGGGCACTATCTGAAGAAAGAGAAAATAATGGGGCCCTGGGATACAAGCAGCCGGATAATGGCGTGTATAAGCTCCAGCCCCTCTTCAAGAAAGATAATTCGCATAGCACATCGTTTTTCCCATTTGTACAATGTTGAATGGTTTGCAGTGTATGTGGAACCTTATGCTGATCTAAGGATGACAGATGAATCAAGGCGACAGCTGGAGAAGAACCTAGAACTTGCTGAAGAACTGGATGGGAAAACAATCCGCTTAAAGGGTTCTATCGCAAATGAAATTGTATCCTTTGCAAGCTCAAAGAACATATCGCTTATTTTGCTGGGCCACTCTCGCAGGTCCCGATTGCAGGAACTTCTGGAGGGTTCTGTGATCAATAAAGTAATTCAAAAAACTGCTGCACAGATCCTGATAGTAGAGAACAAAAGGGAATTTAACATAGATGCCGAAAATCCAAAAATAACAAAGGATGGCAATGAGCAGTCTTTCTGGGAATCCTATGCTATGAGTTTTTCCACAATTGGCTTTACCACCATTATCTGTTTACTGCTGCGGCCTTTTATTGAAGCAGTGAACATTCCCATGATATTCATTATACCCGTCATCTTCACGGGTTTGATCTCGGGAAAAAAAGCGGGTATACTAGCTTCTTTGCTTGCGGTCGCATCTTTTGATCTTTTCTTTGTGCCACCTTTCTATACATTCAATGTTGCAGATGTGCGTTTCATTCCTACGTTCCTGGTTTTACTCCTTGTAGGAATTATAACAAGTCTGCTTGCTGACACCGTGAAAAAACAGGTTGAATACACCCGGCAACGTGAAACTTTTATATCCTCACTGCATGATTTTACTAAAGGTCTTTTGGTTTTACAGGATTTGCCCAGCATTCTGGAAAGGATTACAAGATACGTGTCTGAGTCCTTTAATTATGATGTCGTCATTCTCTTGCCTGATGAGAACAGAAAATTAAATGTGGTTTCAAGTTCCGTGGACAAAGAAAGTTTTGACGATCATGAGACAGCTGTTTCCAGCTGGGCTTTTGAACATGACAAAGCCGCAGGTTTCGGGACAGAGACTCTTTCTTCATCGAGATGGTACCATGTACCCCTTAAAGTTCATGACGGGATATTGGGTATAATGTCCATTGATTCTCACAACAGCATGAATAGTGAACAGAGGAATCTGCTAGATTCATTTGCAAATGTAGTTTCACTGGCACTGTTAAATGCTCTCAATAGGAATATGCGAAATAGATGAATTACCTTTTACATCTTTTCAATGGATAAATAAAGATAGAATGACCAGATTGCTGTTCATTCATATCTTAAAGCATCCAGCGGCCTCATCCTGGAAGCCTTCCATGCGGGATACATGCCGCCAAGAAGACTTGTCGCTATTCCGAACAGAAAACCTTCCATTACGTAGAACATGCTGGAGAATGTGAGCAGGTATGAAGTGTTCTTGACTATCAGGGACATTATGACATAACTGCCTCCGATGGTGAGTATCGCTCCTGCCGTACTGGCTATCACTCCGAGGAACAATGCCTCGAGCAGGAACATCTTCAGTATATCCTTCCTTGAAGCACCCACAGCTTTCATGATGCCTATCTCCTTTGTCCGCTCCATGGT
>DANZ01000141.1 GCA_002501695.1 Methanolobus sp. UBA474
GAGTTCTTCCTGTTCAAGCTGGACGCTAACGGCCAGCCAACGACACAGCTCACGGACAATGGAGGATACTTCGACTTTGCACCGCTTGATCTTGCACAGGATGTCAGAAGGGCCATTGATTTTGCGCTTGTGGACATGGGCTTCAGGCTGGAAGCATCCCATCATGAGGTTGCGCCATCACAGCATGAGATCAACTTCAGGTTCGGAGATGTCCTCTCCACGGCTGACAGCGTTGTAACCTTCAAGTACGTCGTTAAGTCCGTTGCTTACCACCAGGGATATTATGCATCCTTCATGCCAAAGCCCCTCTACGGTGTGAACGGATCCGGCATGCACTCTAACCAGTCCCTGATGATGGACGGTAAGAACGCATTCTATGACCCGGAAACCAGCGACGGCCTCTCACAGACTGCCAGATACTACATAGGCGGCCTGCTGAAGCACGTAAGGGAATTTGCAGCTATTACCAACTCCACAGTTAACTCATACAAGAGGCTTGTCCCGGGATATGAGGCACCTATATATGCAGCATGGTCCGCATCCAACAGGAGCGCGCTGATCCGCATACCTGCAACCAGGGGCATAGGTACCAGAGTAGAGCTCAGGTGCCCGGACCCGGCATGTAACCCCTACCTGGCCTTTGCATCAATGCTGCACGCAGGCCTTGACGGTGTAAAGAACCAGATAGAACCGCCTGAGGCAACCAATGTGAACATCTTCAAGCTCAGCGAAGAAGAGAAGACAAAGAGGGGAATTGAGTCCCTGCCAGGCAGCCTTAAGGAATCACTTGATATCATGAAGGAAAGCGAGTTCATGAAGAACGTTCTCGGAGAGCATACTTTCCAGAGCTTCCTCAAGGCAAAGGGTGCCGAGTGGAATGACTACAAGACCATTGTCCACCAATGGGAGATAGATAATTACCTGAGCATATTGTAAACTGAGTAAGGGTTAATCCCCTTATTCAACTTACTTGAAATATTGCCTGTGCAGCATTTTATTTGCTGCCGTATACTGATATTTGTACGCAGGGGTTCCCATCCTTCTGCCGGCCGTTGCATGGTTTGGCCAGGCGTGAAGTTGATAATGCGGGATCCTGAAACATAGTCCTAGTGATAAAAATGTGCGGAATAATAGGCGTCATCGATCGGACCCGGGCCAGAATGGACGGCTCCAGCATTAAGAAGGCCCTGAGTCTGATGAACGAAAGAGGAAGTGGAGAAGGAGCCGGGTATGTAGCTTACGGCATATACCCTGATTATCCGGATTGTTATGCCATTCATGTATTCTTTGATAACCTGGTGGAACCCAAATCCAAGGTAGATGAAGTGCTCCACAAGTGGGGCAGGATCGTCCATCAGGAAGAGATCCCGACTTACGAGCAGCCCTGCCTGAAGAGGGAGCATATCCCCTGGAGATATTTCTATAAGCCGTATACCGAGTTCATAGTGGGCAGCAATAATCCTGCTGAAGACATCGTCAAGCATCTTGTGATGACCGTGAACTCCACCATCCCGGGAGCTCTCATATTCTCCTCGGGAATAAATCTGGGAGTGTTCAAGGCAGCAGGCTGGCCTGAGGATGTTGCGGACTTTTACCGTATCGAGGATTACAAGGGCTATATCTGGCTTGCCCATAACCGCTACCCGACCAATACCCCCGGCTGGTGGGGCGGTGCGCACCCGTTCAACCTGCTGGACTGGGCTGTAGTGCACAACGGCGAGATCACATCCTACGGCACTAACAGGCGTTATGTGGAAAGCAATGGCTACAAGTGTACGATGTCCACTGATACGGAAGTAGTGGCCTATCTGTTCGATCTTCTGGGCAGGAGGCACGGGCTTCCTTCAGAAATGGTCGTAGAGGCAATGGCCCCGCCGTTCTGGGATGAGATCGACATGCTGCCTGAAAAAGAGCAGAAGCTGAAGCGCACACTGCGCCTGACATACGGTCCGGCCCTCATGAACGGGCCCTTTGCTATTGTGGTTGCAACAAGCAAGGGAATTGTAGGGTTCACTGACAGGATAAAGCTTCGCCCGCTTGTTGTGGGGGAGAACGGCTCACGCCTGTATATCTCCAGCGAGGAGTCAGCTATCCGCGTCATGGACCCCGATGTAAAGACTATCTATATGCCAAGGGCAGGCGAGCCCGTTATAGGGAGGTTTGTGCAATGAGCCTGGGTAGTGTTCCGCTTAAATACAAGATAAGTATTGACCGCGACCAGTGCATGAAGTGTATGCGCTGTGTCGATAACTGTTCCTATGGCGTCTACAGGGTCGAGGATGACAGGATACTGATAGACTCCCGCAGGTGTACTGCGTGCCACCGCTGTATCTCAATGTGCCCGAGGGATGCCATCATGCTTCAGGAAAAGCCTGTGGATTACCGCAGCCACCCACTCTGGACAGCAGAGGCACGCGAGGATATAATAAACCAGGCCCGCACCGGGAAGATCATCCTGGCGGGAATGGGCAATGCAATGGACTATCCGATCATCTTTGACAGGCTGGTGCTTGACGCATGCCAGGTCACAAACCCAAGTATCGACCCGCTGAGAGAGCCCATGGAATTGCGCACCTATCTGGGGAAGAAGCCTGCAAAGCTCGAGTTCACAAAGAGCGATAAGGGTGATATAGAGCTTAAGACCGAACTGGCTCCGAACCTGAAGCTTGAGACACCTATCATGATAGGTCATATGAGCTACGGCGCTATCAGCCTGAATGCCCAGCTGAGCCTGGCCAAGGCTGTTGCAAAGACCGGGACCTTCATGGGTACGGGTGAGGGCGGTATGCATGAGTCGCTCTATCCCTACCAGAAGAATATGATCGTTCAGGTCGCATCCGGACGCTTCGGTGTGGATATCAATTACCTTGAGCGTGGTGCAGCCATTGAGATCAAGATCGGGCAGGGGGCAAAGCCCGGTATCGGAGGCCACCTTCCCGGAGAGAAGGTATGTTCCGATGTTTCATGCACCCGCATGATCCCTCTGGGATCTGATGCTATCAGCCCGGCCCCCCATCATGATATTTACAGTATAGAGGATCTTGCGCAGCTTGTGCGCAGCCTCAAGGAAGCCACTGAATGGAAGAAGCCCATCTTTGTCAAGATAGCAGCTGTCCATAATGTAGCAGCTATCGCGGCAGGAATTGCCAGATCTTCCGCAGATGCTGTTGTGATCGATGGTTTCCGCGGCGGTACGGGCGCGGCTCCGAAAGTGTTCAGGGACAACGTCGGCATCCCGATAGAAGCTGCAGTCGCAGCCGTGGACCAGAAGCTGAATGACCAGGGCATCAGGAACGAGGTCTCAGTCATAGCCAGCGGAGGTATACGTAACAGTGCCGACCTTGCAAAATCCATAGCGCTTGGCGCGGATGCAGTGTACATAGGTACTGCTTCGCTCATAGCCCTGGGTTGCAGGGTGTGCGGTAACTGCTACCGGGGCCTCTGTCCGTGGGGTATCGCGACCCAGCGGCCTGATCTCGTGGACCGTATAGATACTGATGTCGGCTCGCAGAATGTTGCAAATCTCATCCATGCCTGGACCCTGGAGCTGAGCGAACTTATGGGTGCTGCGGGCATCAACAGTATCGAAAGCCTGCGCGGCAACCGTGAACGCCTGCGTGGTTATATGCTGGACGAGGGCATGCTCAATGTCCTGAAGGTAGACCCTGTGGGGGCCTGATAAAATGGAAACAATGACCATTGACGCAAAAGGCATGCACTACACGCCGCTGAACAAGATGATACGCGAAGCAGTAGCATCCGGTGTAAGGGAGATCGTGATAAATAATGTCCTGGGGCAGCGTTTCATAGCAAACGGCCTCCGGAGCAACGTAAGGATTACTATTACAGGTGTGTGCGGAGGAGACCTTGGCATGTTCATGAGCGGTCCGGAATGCATCGTGCGCGGAGACTGCGAGCATGCACCGGGGAACACAATGGACAATGGCACCATTGTCATTCACGGCAGTGCAGGTGACGCAGTGGCGCACAGCATGCGCGGAGGCAGGGTGTTCGTAAGAGGCGATATCGGCTACAGGGGCGGCATCCACATGAAACAGTATGAGCAGAAGCGCCCCGTGCTCGCTGTCGGCGGTACGACCCATGCCTTTCTTGGAGAATACATGGCAGGCGGAATAATCATTGTTCTGGGGATGGGCCATGAGGTCGCCGTAAAGGACAGAGGCATCGGGAGCGGCATCCATGGCGGAGAGATCATCATCCGCGGGGATGTAGAGGACAGGCTGCTTGGTGTAGGCGCCACGAAAGTGAAGTTCTCAGAGGACGACCTGAAACGCTTATCCCCTTTGATTACAGAGTTCTGTGAATATATCGAGGTCGACCCGTCCCGGTTCCTGGATACTGGCTACACGCGCATAATACCTGCAAGCAGCAGACCTTTTGCAGGCAAGTACACATGGGAGTGATCACATGGCAGGTAAAAATTATCTTGATCTTAAAGCAGAGGTCTGGGAAACCGGTAAGTGTGCTTCATGTGGAGCCTGCGTTGCCGTATGTCCCGCCGATGCTATATTCTTTAAAACCGGTAAAGAGTCGGCACATCCTCTAAACAGTGGTTACTGCAAGGATGTGAACGACGGTGTGCCCTGCGGCGCATGCTATGAAGTATGCCCCCGGCTCCACACGAGCAAACCGGAAATAATTGGCACTTATATAGATATCGTTTCTGCAAGGGCAGAGTTCGGTATTCCTAAAAAGCAAAGTGGCGGTGCAGTAACAGCGATACTTGCAAACGCGCTGGAAGAGGGCATGATAGATGCAGTGGTAACGGTCGTGGAAGACCCCTGGACCCTGCGGCCTTCCTCGGCTGTGATAACGTCTGCAGACGCTCTCGTGCACCATGCAGGAAGCCGCTATAATTGGTGGGTGCCGCTTGTAGCATCCCTGAAAGAGGCCATCATCAACCGCAAATTCACCAACGTGGCGGTTGTCGGGGTCCCATGCGTCGTGGAAGCGATCCATCAGATGCGTGAGAGCGACCTTGATCTGATGAGGCCGTTCAGGAAGCACATCCGCCTTGTCGTGGGCCTGTTCTGTACAGAGACCTTCGACTATGACAAACTCGTGCAGGATAAGCTCATTGCACAAAAGAATCTCGATCCTCTGGATATCACTCGTTTCGATGTGAAAGGCAAGCTGGAAATAACACTGAGGGACGGTTCGCTAACAGTCCTCTCCCTCCATGAAGTGGAAGACTGTGTGCGTCCGGGCTGTAAGATATGTACAGACCTGACCGCGCTCCATTCAGATATTTCCGCAGGCTCCATCGGAAGTCCTCAGGGCTATACAACCCTGATAATTCGAAACCCCACAGGCAGACAGTTCGTCACCAGTGCGATAGGGAACGGCAAGCTGTCTCTTGAAGAGGGCGTCAACCTGGAATCGATCGGAAAGCTTTCCGCAAAGAAAATCGAAAGGATGCCAGAGGAATGTTGAAATAGGACATTGGTTTGAACGGGCACGGTACCCAACACTTCCTCTATTCTAACTAACCATGCAAAGGGTATCCGTGTCCGACTTTTTAAAAGCAGATGTTCTTTTATGTATCCGGAATATGATCCGATACATTAAGAACCACATTAGTCGATATCATTATCTTATATTATTGTTTTGCAATCAGTCTTTTCCTGTAATTCAGGGTATTTATCCCATTGCCCCTGTCGTTAAGGACAATAGAATATACAATGAATCCCAGTTTCTCATAGAACCGCATGGCTGCCCTGTTGCCGGACCATGTGCAGAGATATACTCTGTTGACACCCTTTTCAGCGAGCATCTCCTCAAGCTGTCTGTATAAGAGTTCCGCTATCCCATATTTACGATAGGACGGATGTGTGGCCAGAAAGTTGATGTACGCATCATCTTCCTGCTGCCATTTGAAGGTGCATCCGGCCATTGCAACAAGACCCTGCAGCCCGTCGGATGGCTCCGGTTCTGTCATTTCTGCAACAACATAGTTAGCATTGGAAGTTGCAAGGGATGTCCTTACTCTCTCATATATGCCGCCATCTCCCCTCTGGCTTAAGGGGGGATAGAAATCCCCGTCAACAAGCTCAATAAAATGCAAGACCCGGCAAAAATCGTCTTGCGTTGTTTCCCTTATGACAAGCTCCGGCTGCATTCTTTATACAGTGTTCAGGTATCTCTCGATCTCCCATTCATGCACTTGTATGCGGTATGCATCCCATTCGGCTCTTGCAAGCCTCAGGATGTTATCGTGCACATGAGCTCCGAGCTTCTCCCTGAGGAATGTATCCTTCTCGAGGTAATCTGCACTCTCACTAAGTGTGCCCGGCAGGGTCTCGATGCCTCTTTCCCTGAGCTGCTCCTTTGTAAGGTCGAATATGTTATATTCCACGATCTTTGCCGGCTTCATGTTGTTCCTGATGCCTTCAAGCCCTGCAGCAAGTATTGCCGCAAATGTCAGGTAGGGATTACAGGAAGGGTCCGGGCTCCTGAGCTCTGTCCTTGTGCTGTTCCCGCGGGGTGTGGGTATGCGTATGAGGGAACTGCGGTTTGCCCCCGACCATGTGATATACACGGGTGCTTCATAGCCAGGCACGATCCTCTTATAAGAGTTAACAAGCGGGTTTGCAATACACGAGATCGCTTTGATGTGTTCCATCACACCTGCTATGAACTGTCTTGCAACATCGCTGATCTGCATATCCATGTCGGGATCATAGAAAGCGTTCTTCCCGTCCTTTGAGAGTGACAGATTGACGTGCATGCCGGATCCGCTCTCGTTGGCTTTTGGCTTTGGCATGAAAGTGGCATGGATCCCGTGGATCTTTGCAATGGTCCTGGTAACATACTTGAACGTCACCACATTATCGGCCGTTGTCAGCGCATCGTCATACTTAAAGTCGATCTCATGCTGCCCGCAGGCACACTCATGGTGTGATGCCTCGATATCAAAGTTAAGATCAGTGAGTGTAAGCACTATCTCTCTTCTTATATCTTCTGCAAGGTCGGTAGGCGCGAACTCGAAGTAACGCCCGTAATCGTTAGGTATTGTGGTGGCTTTGCCGTTTTCCTTGGCGAACAGGAAGAACTCAAGCTCAGGACCTACATTGAGCTGGAATCCCATCTCTTCCGCTTCCTTCATTACTTTCCTGAGAACGTAGCGCGGGTCAGCCTCAAAGGGCCTGCCGTCGGGAAGGTACACGTCGCATATCATTCTTGCAACGACACCCTTGTCCCTGCCCCAGGGAAGGATCGCAAAGGTTCTGGTGTCAGGTTTAAGTACCATATCGGACTCATCGATCCTTACCATTCCCTCGATGGATGAGCCGTCAAAGGAGATTCCCGCGGTCAGTGCCTTCTCTATCTGCGTTACAGGGATCTCGACATCTTTTACCGTTCCCTGGATATCCGTGAACTGCAATCGTATGAACTTCACATTGTGCGTTTCAATGGCCTTAATGACATCGTCTTTGTTGTTGATCTTCATTCAATCGCCTGTGTTGTACTTCCTCTTGTTCCTAAACAGTCCATGCAAAAACTGCGCTTGAATATTATAAAAAGGTAGAGTTATACCTTGCTGTTAAAGCAGGATAAATCTTTATTATCATATGGTATATAAAATAATTATGTTGTCTTGGGTAACCACTTCCAATGTAGTGAAGGTGGCACAAAAATGAAGAACCTAAATAAAATAGTACTTGGTTTTATTCTGTTACTGACCGTGTCTGCCGGAGTGCTGGCTTTCTGGTGGGCAGGCCAGCAGCAGTCCATGTATGAAGATAGTCTGTACAGCGGTTATGATTATGAAGTCACGATCACCACGAATTCAAATCTGAGCAACGTGACTCTTTACCTCCCGATCCCTGTCAGGGATAACACTTCTTCAGTGGGCCAGTATATAGCGGAGAATAACTTCACCAGTGATGACCCTGCATGAAGGTATGCTCCTGTGGATACTGAACACGGGCCTATGCTTTCTATGAGGACTGACAGGATAGTACCTGAGTTCCGTCCTCTTCCTATCCCTATACCTGAGGACAGTGAGTCATCCCGGGAAACAGAACAGGTGGCCTCTGATGAATATTCAGAGGAGACGCCTGTACAGGATTCTCTCTCCTTTGCAATAATGGTGCCGGCTGACCATATCATAGACACAAGGAACCCTCTTGGCCGGGAGCCGGTCCTCCTTCCGAAATATGATATGAACAGTTCGCAGAACATTCACAACTATGAAAGCCGTATTTATGCACAGTATGAAGCTTCTCCCGATGCGAAGGCGGAAATATCTGTGAGCATGACCGGATACAATGAGTGGTGGATCCTGGGCTGGCAGTGGAACAGCTACAGCGAATGGATGAATGTCGTGCTGTCAGGATCTAAGCACGGATGGGTCACTGCGAACGGCACGCTTGTCACCGGCGACGGGGTCTATAAGGAATAATTTAAGGGACAGTGATCCGGCTATACGGGATAAGGGCTGCAGGAAACCATGAGCAAGCTTACATGTAGCCTCTTATGCCGATAAGCCAAAAAATTGTTGCAAATTATTACAGATCATCCCAGGATTGCCTTTATCCTGTTAATGAGGCCGGACAAATATGAGGACAATAACCCATTGTTCTCTTCATCCGGAACTTCTCCTGTAAGCTCCTCTGAAAGCTTCTCACCATTGAAGCCCTCTTCTCTTATACTGTCATTTCCTCCATGGAAGTTACCCTGTCCTGCGGGACCTCTCATGGTATTATTGTCCATTGAGAGATTCCCGCTCCCGGGCTCAGCCGCTATTTCGTTTCCCCAGAGTTCCTTCCTTATATCCTCCGGGGCACTTTCCATCAGAACCCTGAAATCAGCCATTACCCTGTTCAGGTTCTCTTCATCTTCAGTACTCTCAAGTTCTCTTTTTAATGACGCTAATTGCTCCTGCAGGCCAGTTATGGATCCTTCCATATCCTCATAGTTCCCGCCAGACTGCATGGTGTCAAGGGTTTTTATGTTCATTTCCATTGTCTCGAGACTTCTGCTCTTCATCTCATCGAAATCCATATAGGGGGCTGTAGCGTTCTGTGCGGCATTTACTCCCGGGACTGTGATGCTTAACAGCATCACCAACAAGGTGACCAGTACACTGGTCTTTTTATCTATCTTTCTCATTTGTTCCTCATCACTGACTTGAAGTGGGACAGGGTCAGCGCCCCTGTCTCTTCAGCTGGTAGTACGTATTGCGATCGGTTTATTCCAACTCTAAGCGTTTGCTTCCTCCCGGCACCCGTGATGCCCCGGGGAAGATCCTCTTTCGTTTGCAGGAGCAGGCAGGATCCCCCGGACGCTATCCATTATTCCGGACATGCTCTCCCTGATCTCCTCAATGTCTTCCAGTGTCAGTTCTTCGCTGGTGAGCCTTGAATTGATATCTTCAAGCTGGACAAGTATTGCCTCAACATCGTCGCTTGTGATGTTCTCAGAATCTGTCTCTTCAAGGGTCGTATTCTCCAATGTCTCAATCATCCTTTCCACAGATCCAAGAGTTCTTGCCTTCACAAACTCAAGTTCTTCCTCTTCGGTTTCAAATTCAGGCATTTCCATTCCCGGACCCATGCCTCTCATTTTTCCTCCCTCGTCCATCTTCATGGTTTCGGACATTATCTCTTTAAGCTCTTCCAGAGTTGTGGCGGAGTTGATCTTTTCCAGTAATGTCTCAAGTTCGCTGATCTCCTCTTCAAGGGATTCCGCAGTCACATTCTCGTTGTCTATCTCGTCGATATTTTCGAGCATATTTTCTGCCATTTCGATCCTCTTCTCGATGGATCCAACAGCCCTCTCTTTTAAGAATGCCATCTCTTCCTCTTCAGTCTCGAACTCAGGCATTTCCGGTGAGGACTTTTCCATTGGCCCCCTTCCCCTGGATCTGCCTTCTGCAAAGTCAGGTATATCTGTTGCGTTCTGTGTTTCAGTCTCATTGGTAAGTGCACCTGATGGTACTATACTAAATACCACAAGCATCAATGAAAGACAGGCCAGTGCTTTCTTTCCTTGTAGTTTCATTTCGCTTTTTCCTCCATTTTAATTATATGTGCCAGGTTACCTTCTGCTTTCACTGCTGGTACGGCATTCCCCCCATTATCAGGCTTAAATATAATCATACTTAGCAAAAGAGCATCCAATACAGCTTAAAATAAATAAAAAAAGCTTTATTAAAGCTTTAATGAACAATAAACCTTAAAACAAGCTTTAAATGATATTCAAGGGACGATTGGGTTATCTCATATGATCGCTCAAATCTAGCATGGATAGAAAAAAGTATGGATAATTGCCTGTACGGGGCGTCAGAATAGAAAGCCCCGGACCGGCTAATATGTCATCTCCGGTCTGTATATGGTGACTACCGGAAAGATCCGGATCCTCCGGGAATGATAGAAAAACAAAGCCATAATTAACTTTAATTATAGTTTACACCTCATATAAGTTCAATTAAGCCCTTTAACCCCATAATAAAGTATTAATTAATATAAGATACCGTATAGAGCCGCGGATCATGCAATTGCAATCATGTGGTTTTTAATATCTGTTAAGTATGTTTATATTCAAAAGAGACTTTCATAGAGCACAGAGAGGCCTTCGATCAATTGATCCGATAAGGGGGCATTCAGTAATAATGAAATATAATATGTCAAGATGTGGTTTTGAATGAAAGGGGCATTAATTCTATTCCTGGCGATTCTGATATCCATGGTAATTATATCGGACTTTGGTCCGGACAATGATATCATCTCCCCGGAAGAACAAAGGTGGGGCACGATGCCATTCACCGGCCACCCGTCAGGCGACAGGCGTCTTGATGATCAATTCTCCGGTATGGTCTTTGGCCAGGATGCACAATTCACGACTGATGATCGGGCAATGCTTGAGGATATCATTACAAAATCAGAGATAATGTCCCGGCGTCTTGCAGACAGTATTGCCAGATTAAAGCAGGAAGGCGAGGATGTCGGGAATATGGAAGTTCTCCTGGCCGAATATACCCGGCTCGTAGGGGACTCCAGGATGTACCTGGAAATGTCAAACGCATCATCAGGCACAGTCCCTTTAAATGACTCAGAAGACAGCTCCCTGGTATGTACAAGTGAGGAGGAATGCCTGGCAAGTTCAAGAGAAAGTCTTCTCCAGGCCAACACCCGCCTTAAAGACATATTTGGCGAGCTAAGGCCCTATCTGGCTCCCCATGCCATGCTCCCGGAAAATGCCAGCCTCGTTGCACAAGGCAGTGGCACTGTGGTGCTGTTAGGTGATCTTGACATCCATATGTCTCTCTCAGATGGGAAAATATCTTACGTGGACTTTGAGAATGACGTTTCTGTCAGGCTGGAAAACGATGTGAAGCCAGAGGTCTCAGCAACTGATGCGAAGCAGAAGGTCGTATCGTATAACAATGTGACCGGCAACATCACATTATCAGGGTCCGGTCTCATGGTAGAGATAATAGGGACCGATATTTCCCTGGCAGCCACAGGAGCAGGCAAAGCCGAACTTTTCGGGGATGGTATCTATTATATTGAAGATGCTAATGTCCCGGCAAATATCCCTGTAAAAAGGCAGCTATGGAAACCACCCTTGTTTGAGAACAATTGATATAGCAAAAAGCAATTGTGTGGTGTGAATGAAATTCATAGCGTACATAAGCTGTGTTGCTGTATTGTTGTCCATGTCCGGGATCTGCATGGCTTCCGGGGTAGCGACAGTACACGGTGTTGCCTATGAATGGAGTACTTTTGAACCTCTTGGCAATGCGGTAATTGAGGTTAATTCCACTCCTGTACAATCAATGGTGGCAAAATCCGGTGTTTACTCTTTTGACCTTCCAAACGGCACTTATCTCATAAAGGCCACGTATTACCAGAATGAGTCGTTAACTCACTATGGCGAGGAAGTCATTACAGTATCTGATGAAGGCAGCTATGTGGTGGATCTGCTTCTGCTGCCATCATTTACGAACAGCGGCCCTGATCCTGCAACTGTTAGCCAGGAGGCGACCGGCCTGGATACATCCGAACCCTCTTCCGGGGACAGCAGCGGTATTCTGATAGTTTCTTCATTAACATTTATTCTGATCATGCTGATCCTGTTCTACCGGATGCGTTATAGGAAGGAACGGCCAGCGGCTGTTTCTCATTCAGGTGGGATAGGGTCTCTCAATGCTGACCCGGTTGTGGTGGCGCCTGCAGCGTTTGAGCCTGCCAGGCACGAGTCTGATATGGCTGCACTTCCCAAAACTGATCCTGATACACAGCTACAATTCATGTTTCCTCAGGAGGAAGGGGAGGTATGCGATATCTTTCCGGAGCATGCCCCGGTAGGTGAGACAAAGTATCCGGAAAGAAATGTCACTGAAAGACCATCTCAGCCTATCCCTGCGGACCTGGAGGAAATACTGGATATCCTCCGGTCCCAGGGTGGAAGGATCACACAAAAAGACCTGCGCAAGCGGTTGAGATACTCTGAAGGTAAAGTAAGTCTCATGCTTCTTGACCTTGAAAAAAGGGGAAAGATACAGAAGTTCAAAAAGGGAAGAGGTAATATCCTGTTCCTTGTCGAAGACGGGAACTGACCTTTACTTTTTTGCACTGCTTTCTGTCAGTGCGTTCATTTACTGGCAATAATTTGTCATTTATTATAACGGATGATTGGTGCTCTGTTACGCAATCCGGTTTGTTTTTTCCTTCTAATAAGCGTAGGCCTTTAATTTAAAGGATTAATTATGCAGCAAACATCTCTTAAAGCTTTATTTGTTAAAAATAGTTCCATTTTGGCTTTTATTTGTAAGTATGCTTTTATTTAAACTGACCAATTCAGGTTTTGTCAGCAAGATAACTGCTGGCAAGTATCGCCCACCCCCGCAAGGTGGCACCCCCGGCAGCCAGTAACAGGTACCGGGGTGCCACTAAGTACCACCACCATGGGGGCATAACCACTCTCTCGTTCAGAGACATCCTGCAGTTGTGCAGGGATGTCTCTTGCGGGTCAGGAGGCATCGCATGAAAGATACATTTAAGCAATTCATTGAACTTCGCACTCAGGCAATTAATGCAGACAATATCTATGCTGCACCGGCTCTCATCCGAAAGCTGACGCCTGAGCAACTTGATCGGCTGTTGAATATCTCTCCTTTAGGAGAAAACAGACAGGACTTTCAGTGGTAAGCGGTTTGAGGAGCAAGTATGGAAAAAAATTCTAATGATTCAGATGGTCTGGATATACAGGCGGACAGCAATGTCCCTCTTTTGAATTTGCGTGATGTCTGGAAGACATATCAGATGGGAGAAGTGACCTTTGATGCTCTGAAGGAAGTCAATCTCGCCATAAATGAAGGCGAGTTCGTTGTCATTCTGGGGCCAAGCGGCAGCGGGAAAAGTACAATGATGAACCTTATTGGCTGCCTCGATCTTCCCAGCAGGGGTGTTGTAGAACTGAACAGCAGGGATATTTCCAGACTTGCGGAATCCGAGCTTGCCCAGATAAGGGGACAGATGATAGGTTTCATTTTCCAGCAGTTCAACCTTATTCCTACACTGAACACAATAGAGAACGTGATGCTTCCGCTTGAGTTCCAGGAGGCAGACCCCGCCTTTGCCCGGAAGAGGGCGGAAGAGCTGCTGGAAGTTGTCGGACTTTCAAATAAGAAGAATAACCTGCCTTCGCAGCTATCAGGCGGCCAGAGGCAGAGAGTTGCAATAGCAAGATCCCTTGCAGTAAACCCNNAGTTACATCCTCGAATTCTTAAGTGACCTGCACCGCAAAGAAGGAAAGACTATCATAATCGTCACCCACGATATGAAGCCTGTTCACTATGCTGACCGGGTGATACACATCAAAGACGGTATGGTCGAAAAAGTAGAACTAGTAAACAGAGAAGCAATGTGATGAAAATGAGAAAAATTCTAATATTGGTATTATTTTTGGTCCTATCAGCTACCTCGGCAACAGCAGCTATATCTAATAGTGCCAGTGGAGTGGATGTCAATATCATGAGCCAGAGCCCGAGCCCTGCAAGGCCCGGTGAGGTCGTGGAACTTACACTGACTGTACAGAACGTGGGAAACACGGACCTTTCGAATGTGGTCATTGAGGTGGAGCCAGGCTACCCATTCTCTCAGGCATCAGGGGAGTCACTAACCAAGACCATATCCTATCTTAAGGCCCGCCAGGATGAAGACGAGGCCACAACAGTCAAATTCAAACTCAAGGTCGATGCCGATGCGGCAAAAGATACCTATGACCTTGACATATCCGTAAAGGACAGCGACAGCGAGGCAGCTGTATCAACCACGGTTTCCGTGGATGTGCAGGGTAAGGAGTACGCACAGGTTGTCACAATAAGCAAATCAAGCATTGATCTTGCCACCGTGGAACCCCTGGAATTCATCATCACCAATACGGGTAGTTCCCCGCTCAAGAACATGGCAGTCTCATGGGAAGACTCGACAGGTACTATCCTCCCGGTCTATTCGGACAATACAAAATACATAAGTTATCTTGATGTAGGTGACTCTGTGACCATTAATTATTCAGTAATGGCTAACGTGGACGCTGATCCGGGACTGTACCAGCTTGATATCACGCTGAATTTCCAGGACTATGATTCCAATGAGAGCACCATCAAGACAAAAGCCGGTCTCTTTGTGGGAGGCGGCACGGACTTCGATGTGACCTACTCCGAAAGCAGTGAAGGAGAGGTATCTCTGTCGGTTGCGAACGTAGGCAACAATGAGGCCTATTCTGTAAAGGTCTCTGTACCTGAGCAGGACAACTTCAAGGCGACAGGCAGTACTTCTACTATAGTGGGTAATCTTGAGAAAGGCGATTACACGATCACATCGTTCTCTGTAAGTTCTTCCGCTATGATGCCGGCAGACTCATCCGGCGAAAGGCCGGGACAGGCACAGGCAAGCTCCGCTAACACGACAGAACCGCAGTCATCCGGTTCAAGGAACGATCTCCTGGTCCTGATAGAGTACACTGATTCCACAGGGCAGAGATTGTCTGTGGAGAAGAGCGTTCCCATAGAGCTGACCGCATCAGCAGCAGCTGCCATGGGTCCGGGAGCAAGGTCCCAGTCCTCGACCGGTACTTACCTTAAATACGGCCTTGTGCTGGTAGTCCTTGCAGGCGGAGTGTTCTATTACAGGAAGAAGAAAGCAGGCGAGTCCGATGAGAGCCTTGGTCAGCAACTGTCCGGCCAGATCAAGGGACTGAAGAGGAAGATCTTGAAGGAAGGGCAATGAGACGAAGGACATATCTTAAGCTTGCTACCAACATCCTGCTTCACAGCAAGATCAGAAGCTGGCTCACTATAATAGGCATCGTCATCGGGGTCGGCTCGGTTGTCACTATCATGTCTCTCAGTGACAGCATGTCTGCTGATATGGAAAGTCGTCTTGCCGATATGGATCTGACCTCCGTTACCGTCACGCCGGGATATGCCAGGGCCTTTTCAGCAATGGGGCCGCCCGGTGGTGGAGGTGGCGGTAGCGGTACCTCTTCATCGGATGAAGATGCGGAACTTACTGACAAGGACCTGCGGGCTCTCAGATCTGTAGACAATATAAGTTACATGTACGGCAAGATCTCAGGCCAGGAGGATGTATACTATATGGGTGAATCTGCAGAACTTTCCCTTACAGGTGTCGATCCCCAGATATGGCAGTATACTGTCACATATGATCTTGGATCCGGCAGGCTGCTGGAACCCGCGGATAACTACGTTGCTGTCATTGGCTACAGGATAGCTAACGAGATGTATGATACCAAGATAGGCCTTAACAGGGTCATAACCATCAACGGAAAATCCGTAAGGGTCGTGGGAATACTTGCATCCGGTGAGGACGATAATGCTGTGATAATGCCGATAGATGCTGCAGTTGAACTGATAGAGGATGCAGAGACCGATATCTACGATTCCATAGTCATCCAGGTCAATGATGTCGAAAATGTAGAGGTCGTGGTTGCAGATGTGGAAGAGAGGCTCATGATATCAAGGCATATCATGAATGAGAAGGACCGGGATTTCAGTGTGAGTGATTCATTATCCATGGCTGAATCCGCCAGCGAGATGATGTCATCCATGACACTCTTCCTGGGGGCCATAGCAGGTGTTTCTCTGGTTGTAGGCTCAGTGGGTATTGCGAACACGATGTTCACTTCGGTAATGGAAAAGACACGGGAAATAGGCACAATGAAGGCTATCGGCGCCAGGAACAGGGATATTATGATGATATTCCTCGTCAATGCGGCACTGGTGGGATTTGTCGGAGGTGTGCTCGGTATCGTACTGAGTCTCGGGCTGACATCCATACTGCCGATGCTCGGGTTGACAATGATGAGGTCATCCATGGGTTCAACGCTCTCGCCTGAGCTGATGCTCCTGGGTATTTCCATCGCTGTCTTCGTAGGTGTGATCTCAGGCGTGGTGCCTGCCTACAACGCATCGAAGATGAAGCCGGTAGACGCACTGAGGTATGAATAAGGGAGTATAAGCGCCCGGGGAATGCGCCCGATGACCGGATGGCTGGTCTATTGAGCGCGTTCCTGATCGTGAAAGAATACAGGTGTTTCCAGGATAAGCTGGCTCCTGTATCTTCCTGATCGCTCTGCAAAATTCACGACAATTATTTATATTTTTGAATCCCTGCTTATCTATGGGAGGTTAACATATGCCGGAAAGATCCTGGTTCTTTGCGATAAATGAAAAAGATCTGCTGGATGAGAGCATACAGTTTGTCAGAGTAAGGGGAACTCCCATAATTATGTTTAAGAAGAATGGGGAGATATATTCTCTATATGGTAAGTGCAGCCATATGGGATGCCGGCTTTCCAGGGACACTTTCAGCAGTGAGCATGTCCTGAAATGTGGCTGTCATGGCTGGGAATATAACATAAGTACCGGTAAGCACCTGGGGGACAGGGATGCAACCCTTGAGACCTACCAGAACAAAGTGGAAGGCGGGGAAGTATTCGTTCTGATGTGATGAAAGGGATATTTGGCGGAGGTATGAGGTTTTGGCTCCATGGTTCTTTGCAATAGCTGAAAATGAGCTGGATGAGGGTGAAAAGAAACCCTTGCTGATCGAGGGTGATAAACTACTCTTGCTCAGACAGGGAGGTGACTTTTATGCAATATCCAATAAATGCCCGCATATGGACTGTCCTCTCTCAAAAGGAACCCTCAATGGATATGTGATACAATGCCCATGCCATGACTGGCAGTTCGATATACGCAGCGGTGAGTTTCTCAATGCAGAGGAGATAAAGGTCCCGGCTTATGAAACAAAGGTAGCCGACGGCAAAATTTACGTCAATATGGAACGGTGAGTTTCAATGAAGAAAGTGGTAATGTACACTCTCAGTACCTGTCCCTGGTGCATGAGGGCCAAGAAGTTCTTCAGGGAAAAAGATATTCCCTTTGAGTACATCGACTATGATAAGGCTGATGAGGGGACTCGCAGGTCTATCCGGGAGGATTGCCTGGCCCACGGGGAAGAGATGTCCTTTCCGTTTGTCAAGATCGGTGAGGATGTTGTTGTAGGCTACAACCCCCAGAAATACTCCAGTCTGCTGGATCAGTGAAGGGAAGGCCCATGGATACGAAGAAGCGTATGGGACAGTTAAGGACAATGTTCCAGAGGGTCATCGACCCTTTGGGCTACAAGTTCAGTCCTGATGAGGAGCTCGTCGATTTTCTGCTGGAGCAGGAAGTCACGCTGGAAAAGGAGAAAGGCAGTCCTTTCTGTCCCTGCCAGGGACTGACAGGCGAGCGGGAGCATGATATGCAGCTTGTATGCCCGTGCATACCTTTCCACAGGGAGCATTTTGATGCAATGAAGCGCTGCTGGTGCGGACTTTACGTCCATAAGGATGTAGACGATCCGGATGAACTGGTCCAGATATCTAAAAAGGAATTCGAGGCATCAAGAAAGAGATCATGAGGCCGGCATGATCAAAAGAGCAAGGAGAGTAAAGTTATAGCAGTTAGGTTATAGGAGTGAGGTCAATGGTGGGGGAAGACAATGAGATCATACGCAATATCAAAGAGCGCAGGAGTGTCAGGGATTATCTTGACCGACAGGTGAGTGAAGGATCAATAAAGAAGATAATCGATGCGGGGATATACGCTCCGACCGGTTTCGGTTCAGAGCCCTGGTTCTTTGTAGTGGTGCAGAACAGGGAAATGATGAAAAGGATGTCCGATTACTGCAAACCAAAGCTGCTTGCACAGCTTGAGGACATACCGAGCGACAATGTCACAGAGTTTAAAAAGCAGCTGGCTCATGAGGATTTCGACATCTTCTACGGCGCTCCTATCATTGTCATTGTGCTTGGCAGCAATGCAGGTTTCACAACAGACTATGATTGCGCCATGTGCGCCCAGAACATGATGCTTGCAGCAGCCTCAATGGGTATTGGCAGCTGCTGGGTGGGTACGGCCTGCTTCATCCAGGATAATGTAGAGTTCATGAGCGAGCTCGGGATACCATATGATTACCGGGTTATCGCGCCCATAGTGTTCGGATACGAAGGGGAGGTCAGGGAGAGGCCCCCGAGACAGGAGCCCAGGGTTGTCTGGATCAAGTGATCCGGCAGACTGTCCCTTCCTCTTTATTTCCTAAGATCTGTTTCATGCCTCTGCCGGGTGAAACTTCAGCCAATCAGGAGAAGCGTATCTATCCGGCTGGGACAACTTCGCAGCGAGCTTCTCTTCCTGCGCTTCTAGTATTGTATTTGTGATCCTGTCCAGCATGTTCATTGCTCCCAGGTATCCCAGGGACAGTATCCTCTGGGCGCCCACCCTGTCGTGTATGGGGAAGCCCACCCTGACTAGAGGTATTCCCATTTCCTTTGCAATATATTTGCCATTGGAGTTGCCGATGAGCATTTCAGGCTTTGCTTTCTTCACAGCATCATTGAATGCGTCAAAGTCCACGTCCTCAAGGACGGTAACGTCGCAGTCCGGCTTTACCTGCCTGACCCTTTCCATCGCATATTCCGCGAATCCGGGGGACTTGCCGGAAGCCACCACAAGTATGGGATGCATGCCGTTCTCAAGCGCAAGAGAAAGCAATCCCAGGACATTGTCCGGGTCTCCGTAGATGGCTACCTTCGTGCCATAGACATACTTATGTGCGTCCACCATAGCATCTATCAGGCGGCCTCTCTCCTTCTGGTACGCTTCGGGTATGTCCGTTCCTGCGATCATGGAAAGTGCAGCCACAAACCTGTCAGTGTACTCCAGCCCTATGGGAAGTGGCAGTTCCTGTGAGGGTATGTCGAATGCATGTTCAAGGTAACTGACCGCCCTGTTAGCACTGGTGATCCCGAGCCCGATCATTGCTGCGCTGTTCTTCATATCCGCTATATCCGAGTGGGAAGTCCCTCCCGGGAATATCTTCTGAAGCTCTCCTGTCATGGGCGCATCAAAAGTCTCCGAGATGTCCGGCAGCAGTATGAAGGAATCAGGGCTGATAGTATCGGACAGTATCCTCCTGAGCTCGCGTGTGTCCTCAGGTGATATGTTCTCTGAGAGCACCACATTGAGCTTGTTGTTGAAAATGTGGCTTCCTGACTCCTGGCTTGTGAATTCCTTCACGATGGCCTCTACCGCCTTTATGTAGCCGCTGTTGTGGCTGTCCTCATAGCTGGGCGTCGATACCGGGATGATGATCCTGTCACTCGCGATATCTTCCTCTTCCCTGAACTCGGCGATGATGCGGCCGATATCGTCCCCTATCGTCTCGGCAAGACAGGTGGTGGAAATGCCGATGACCTTCGGGTCGTATCGCAGGATGAGATTCTTCAGTCCCTTCTTCAGGTTCTCACTTCCTCCGTATACTGCTCCCTTCTCGCTCAGGGAACTTGATCCGATGTCCACGGGTTCCCTGAAGTGATGGGCAAGATGCAGTCTCATGTAAGTGCTGCATCCCTGGGAGCCGTGGAGCAGTACCATAGAGCTCTCTATCCCCTTGAACGCCATCACGCTGCCTATGGGCTGGCACATGATGCAGGGGTTGACGGTGGCATAACTTCTGTCGGTCATGCTACTGACCCCTGTACTGTGACTGTATTGTGATCGTGCATGTTATCTCTTTCCTTTATTGCTTCTTCAGGACCTGTTCTTTGATGTGCTTCTGGGGCTGCCGGCTTTAGCCTGCTGCCGTATGCCTTCCATACGGGGCTGTTCATAGAGGCATCCAGCTCTCTGGCAAAGTTAAGGAAGCCATCGTAACCTTCAAACTCGATCACCCTGTCATGATTGAAGTCACAGAAGGCAACGCCAAGCTTGTAGGCCAGGAAACGTTCCTTCACACCTGCCACCATCAGGTCGGCCTTCTGCCGGATAAGCAGGTCTGCAAGTTCAAGCGGATTCGCATCGTCCACTATCACAGTCCCATCCTTAACCTGGTAGCTTATCTGTTCGTAGTCGTCCTTCTTGCCGGTCTGAGTGCCTATGATGACCACTTCCATTCCAAGCTCGCGGAAACCTTTGATGAGTGTAAGAGCCTTGGCCGCACCACCCATATAGATGGCTGCTGTCTTCCCCTGGAGGCGGTTGCGGATGCTCAGGATCTCAGGCATTATCCTCCTCGTCTCGCTCTCTATTATCTCCTCGGCTATTCGCTTCATCTCCTGCGAACCGAAGAAACCGGCAGCAGTCCTCAGGGCGATCGCAATGTCTTCGATCCCGAAGTAACTGACCTTCCTGAAGGGAATGCCGTACTGCGTCTGCATCCACTTTGCAAGGTATGTCATGGACCCGGAACACTGCACAAGGTTCAGCCGGGCGCGATGCGCCTGTGAGATCGTTTCGCAGGTCGCATCTCCTGTCATTGAGGTTATCACCTGTATGCCCATCTTTTCAAAGAGGGGCTTGACAAGCCAGACGTCTCCTGCCACATTGTAATCTCCCAGGATGTTCATCGTGTAAGGAGAAGTTATCTCCGGTTCCCTTGTTCCGATAAGCTGCATCAGGGCATTGCATGCTGCCTTGTACCCATCGGACTTGGTACCCTTGAACCCTTCCGAATGTACGGGTATTACGGGGATATTATGCGCCATGCTTGCTTCTTTACAAACGGCCTGGATATCGTCACCGATTATTCCGACAATACAGGTGGAATATACGAATATCACCGGCGGGCTGTACAGTGCGGCCAGCTCATTGATGCACTTTGACAGTTTCTTCTCGCCGCCAAATACCACGTCCAATTCCTTCATATTGCTGGAAAAGCTGGTACGGAAAGTTTCCTTTGCGCTGGACAGGCTGCCCCTGATGTCCCAGGTATAACTTGCACAGCCGATAGGTCCGTGTACCAGGTGCACCGCGTCGGTTACGGGATTTAAGGCAACACGTGCACCCGAGTACACGCAGGCCCTCTGGCTCATTGCACCTGCAATGGAAGTATCGTCGCAGGCAAGTGCAGTTCCCTTTTTCTTTGCCTGCTTGAGGGCTATATATGGCTGTCTTTCATCCAGTGTGTTAACCACGCTTATTATTTCCGGCATATTGATCCTCCGTGAATGGTTTATGAGGTCGTTACTGCACGACCTCCAGTTCTTCTTCGGGAATTGTCCTGTCCTTTATATCCAGGAAAGTGTTGCCGATCCACTCGACCATCCGGGCTGCTCCTGCGTATCCCATGAGCGGGAAGTGGTGCAGATTTGCCCTGTCCATGATGGGGAACCCTGCTCTTATGAGAGGTATGTCCTCTGCGAGTGCGATGTGCTTTCCGTATGTGTTGCCTATGAGCATGTCCACAGGTTCGTTCTTTATTATCTGGTGGAGCGTGAAGAGGTCGGCTCCCGTAAGTATCTGCGAATCCGGATACAGTGGGTGTACCAGCTGTGCCATCTCTCCTTCAAATGCCTTGCTCGTGGTACCTGAAAGCACTACTGTAGGCTCCATTCCCATCTCAAGCACCAGGCTTGTCAGGCCCTGGATGATATCCGGATCGCCAAAGATCGCCACCTTTTTTCCATAGTAATGTGGATGGGCATCTGTCATCATATCGACAACTCTTGCTCTTTCCTGCTCGAGTTCCGGTGGTATCGGGACATTGGCAAGTTCTGCAGCCTTCATGATGAACCTGTCAGTATAGCGCACGCCGATCGGCACCGGTCCTATCTGTGCAGGGACCTTGAACTTTGTCCTGAGCAACTGTGCCGCCGCCCCGCCGGCCATACTGCATAAGGCAATTGTCCCGACGGAGTTTGCAGTATCCTCAATATCCCCGACGGGTGTACCGCCCTTTGCGTATAGTGACCCGTCTCCCAAAAGGCCGGAGTCGAATACGTTCGTCTGGTCCGGGAACACGATCGCAGGTATCTTTAGGACTGAGAGTATTCTCTTGATCTCCCGGATATCTCCGGGATCCACGAAGCCGGGTATGACATTGAGCTTTCCGTTGGGCTTTGACTTGCGGGCAAAGCTTGTGACAAAGGACCTCACCATATTGTCATAGCCGGTCACATGGGATCCCACATAGCTTGGCGTGGATGCTGCACAGAGCTTAATGGATGGATCGATGAGCTCCTCCATCTTCACATCCTCGATTATCTGGTTAACATCGTCACCGATGGTCTCAGCTACACATGTGGTGTGTATGGCTATGACCTCGGGCTGGTAGACTGCCTCTATGTTCGTGAGTGCTTCCCTGAGGTTTGATGCTCCTCCGAACACCGCGGTCCCTTCAGAGAAACTGCTGCTGGTGGCCACAGTTGGTTCCCTGTAATGCCTTGTGAGGCACATGCGCAGGTATGACAGGCACCCCTGTGATCCGTGGCTGTGGGGCATACAGTTATGCACACCCATTGCAGCATACACTGCCCCTATCGGCTGGCAGATCTTGGCAGGGTTGACGACCAGCGTATTTCTCTCAACCTTTTCCTTTGGCGTATAATCTAGCATTCTATCTCCTCTTTTATTCTGCCTTCCATGGTGTCTTCATCAGGCTCCAGGTTGGATTGTTCACTGCCATGTCAACGTCCCTGGCAAAGTTCAGCACTCCTGAGAATCCGGTGTATCTGCCACTGTAATCATAGGAGTGTATCTGCCTTGAGGGAATTCCCATCTTCTGTGCCATGTACTTGTCCTTTATACCCGAGCAGAACAGGTCCGGCTTTAACTGCTTTATGAGGAATTCCGTCTCGTAATGGTTAAGGTCGTCCACAACAACTGTCCCGTCCTTCATTTCGGGGAACATCCCCTCATAGTCCATCAGGCCAAGCTGTTCCTTGAGCTCCTTCATACGCTCTTCACTGATGGCAGGCCTGTACCCTTCCTCCATTTCATAGTGCAGGTCCTCAAGTATCGAACTGGATGCCTTCTCCTTCATGCCTTCAAGGACCTTCCTGCCTTCGTAGTCATCCCGGTGGGCGAACTGGTATCCGGCAACAACCACCTTCATGCCGAGGTCCTCGAAGAGGTTCTGGTAGTGGTGCGACCTGGAGCCTCCTGAATATATGAAGACCTTCTTGCCTGCCAGCTTCCGTCTGTACTTTTCAAGTCCGGGCCGGATCTTTGCCATTTCCTCTTCGATCACTTCCTCCGTCTTCCTGGTCAGTTCCGGGTCATCGAAGAACTTTGCCATCTTGCGGAGGGACTTCTTTGTTCCCTCTACTCCCACATAGTTCACCTTCAGCCAGGGCACGCCGTACCTCTGCTCCATCATGCGGTTGGTATAGTTCACGGACCTGTGGCACAGCAGGATGCTCAGCTTTGCCCTGTGTGCCTTTGCAAGACTATGGAACGAGCCGTCGCCCGTAAAGCTTGAGACTATGCGGTATCCTATCTTCTCAAATATCGGCCTTATTTCCCAGAGGTCTCCTCCGATGTTATATTCTCCAAAGATGTTGATGTCAAAAGGTGTCGGGTTCTCCAGTTCCTCCGTACCTACCACATGTTCCATGAGCACATTGCTTGCAATGTGATGTCCGGCTGACTGGCTGACACCCCTGTAACCCTCGCAGCGAAGTGCCATGACCTTGATGCCGTGCTCCTTCTGGGCTTCAAGGGCTACTGCTTCGATATCATCCCCTATGAGCCCTACCGGGCATGTGGCGCATATGGATATTGCGCCAGGCTTGAATATCCTGACCACATCGTCAATGGCAGCCTTGAGCTTCTTCTCTCCGCCAAACACGATGTCAGTTTCCACGATGTCCGTTGAGAAACTGTACTGCAGGTAGTTGTCTCCGCCGTTCTCCGCCTTTCCCATATTACGCCGGGTTCCCCAGGTGTAATATCCGCACCCTATAGGCCCGTGGACGATGTGCACCATATCCTTGATAGGTCCCATGACCACGCCCTTGCCGCCTGCAAAAGCGCAGCCGCGGTTTGTCATGATGCCGGGCACCACCTTGCTGTTGGCCTCGATCTGCTGGTCTGTGGAACAGTCCCTTACAACCACATGTTTTCTCCTGTCCCTGGCAACCTTCTCGGGATACTTCTTCATCATCTCATCAACGATGTTCTGTGTGGCTTCTACTTCAGAGCTCATTGTGCTTCCCTCTCTACGGTAATGTCGCCTTCTTCTCCGGTGCGTATCCTGATGGATCCCGGTATGTCTGTCACGAATATCTTCCCGTCCCCGGCATGTCCTGTGTTGTTCACCTCTATTATCTTCCGGACGACCTCCTCAGCTGCCGCGTCGTCAACAACGATCGTGAACATACGTTTCGGGACAAACGGTATGCAGTTCTTTGACGAGGCACCATGCGGCTCCGGAAGCGGGGGTTCGAATTCATAACACAGGCCCTTTTGCTTGCCCCGGCCCATGACTACCTGCACCGTGAAAGAAGGATATCCGCAGTCTGAAAGGACCTCAATTGTCCTCTGGACCTTATTCATGCGGATGATGGCTGTTATTTCCTTCATTTTCATCCCTCTGCAAAATTAAATGCCTGCCTCGCCGGTACGTATCGTGTATGAGCTCTCGACAGGGTTGATAAAGATCTTGCCGTCGCCATATTTGCCGGTATGGGCCGAGTGCTTGATTATTTCTACGACCTTTTCCTTTTTTTCGTCGTCAACGACCATCATTATCATTGTCTTCGGGAGTTCGTCAAAATGAACATCCGCTGTATGGATGCCTCTTTGTTTTCCTCTGCCAAAGACATCTATCTTGGTAAGGGAAACAAAACCCTCCTTCTCAAGTTCCTCTACTATCTCTGAAACCTTGTTTGGCCTGACTATTGCACGTATCATCTGCATTATTTTCACCTCAGAGCTCGACAATTCCGAATTCCACCATCATTGCCTCCAGGTCATCCATCTCCATTGGCTTGGGGACAACGAACAGGTCATTGTTCTCGATGTTGCCTGCCAGTGTGAGGTATTCGTTTGCCTGGTTGCAGGTCGGGTCATATTCGATGACTACCTTCCTGTTGATCTCGGCACGCTGGACAATATTGTCTCTTGGTACGAAGTGAATGAGCTTGCTTCCAAGTCTTTGTGCAAATGCTTCAAGGAGTTCGCGTTCCCCATCTACGTTCCTGCTGTTACAGATGATCCCGCCAAGGCGTGCACCGCCCTTTGCATACTTCTGGATACCCTTGCAGATGTTGTTGGCTGCATAGATAGCCATGAGTTCCCCGCTGGCAACGATGTAGATCTCCTTTGCCTTTCCCTCACGGATAGGCATTGCAAAACCTCCGCAGACCACATCCCCCAGCACGTCATAGAATACGTAGTCCAGATCCTCCTCGTATGCACCAAGGTTTTCCAGCAGGCTGATAGATGTGATTATACCTCTTCCTGCACAACCGACACCAGGTTCGGGCCCTCCTGATTCCACACACTTGATGCCTCCGAATCCGGGCTGCAGGAGCTTGTCAAGTTCCACAGACTCATCTCCTTCCGCCCTTAATGTGTCAAGTACCGTCTTCTGGTTAAGACCTCCAAGAAGCATTCTTGTTGAGTCCGCCTTAGGGTCACATCCTACCAACAGTATCTTTTTTCCCATAGTGGCGAGTGCTGCTGTCAGGTTCTGTGTGGTCGTTGACTTTCCGATTCCGCCCTTTCCGTATATTGCTACTTGTCGCATGGTCTTACCTTCAATCCTTTGTTGCTTTTGTTGTGTACTATTTCGGAGCTGCTTTTCTTTGCAGTACAACGGAATCCTATGTACTATGTTCTAGTATTTAAAGTTAATTCTAACAAGCTCTTATTGTTGTATGTCTTTTTGTAGAAAAGAACAGTCACCGGCACATATTAAGCAAAAAATAGTCTGTTATACTAATTTTGGGTCAAAAGAGAACCATTCTCTTCGTCAAGGAGTGAAAAATGTCAAACTTAGTTATGGATCCGTCAGAAAGCCAGTGACATGCAATATCTGATGCTGACGGTTCAAGAGAATTCTAAAAAGTGCTGATTGATTTTCATTCCTGGACCTTTTTTAATGTGAACCAGAAGACAGCCCCCTTCCCTTCCGCATTATCTACTACCCCTACACGTTCACCATGCAGGTCCACAATTCTTTTCACTATGGCAAGCCCAATTCCGTTCCCTTTTATATCCTCTTTATGCAATCTGTTAAAACGATCGAAAACAGATTCCTTGTCTTTATCTGGTATGCCATCTCCCTGGTCAGCAACACTTACCTTCCATTTGTCATCAATATCATCTACCTTTATCGTGATAGTGGTATTAGGGGGAACGTATTTGATCGCGTTTGAAAGCAGGTTAGAGATAACACCTTTTATCATAGGATTGGCAAGTGCATGATGAGGACCGCCTGACATGAGATCTAGTTTGATATTCTTATTTTTCAGTTCAGATGCAAAATTATCCAGCTCATCTTTTATCAGGGATACGATGTCTGTTCTTATGAACACCATCTCTTCCATAGATTCCAGTTTTGCAAGATGGGCCGCATCCTCTATAAGCTCGATAAGTTTCAAATTTGATCTTTTGATATTTTCTATAAGCCGTTTTTGTTTATCAGTCGTGTCTGTTTCTTCAAGAAGTTCTGTAAATGACTTCACCAGTCCTGCAGGATTTAACAGGTCATGGCGTAATACATCGGTGAAGAGGTCCTTGAGTTCGTTGGAATGTTTCAACTGATCTGCATATTCCATCAGTTTTATTTCATCTCTTCTTTTCTCGGTGATGTCTTCGCCTGATATCAGGATGCTTTTGATGTTGCCTTCCCTGTCTGTCAGGGCAGTATCGTACCATCTGAACAGTTTCTCTTTCCTCGTAATGGTCATTACAGGATATTCGTGATATTCAGCTCCTTTAAAATCTCCTTTTTGCAGCTTGTCATATTTGCCTTTCACATAGTCTCTGTAACTTTCTGCAACAAAAAGGTCCATCCAGTCTCTATTGATGATGTTGTCCCTTTTATATCCCAGAATTTCGGCACCTTTCTTGTTGATGTGGACCAGTTTATAATCCTTGTCAATGACTGCCATCAAAATACCTGCGTAATCAAGATATTCGTATGCTTTGTTACGGTCCATAAGCAATGAATCATGATGTTCCTTGATACGCAAAAGAGCTGTTATCTTTTTGTCCAGCTCAAACCTGTCCGCAGGCTTTTTCAGGAAATCATCTGCGCCAACCTCAATGCCTTTCTGGTGATCGTTCCTGGAGGTCAGGGCTGTGAGCATTATGACCGGTATAAAATCGAGTTTGTAGTCATGTTTGATTATTCTGCATACGTCAAAGCCGTCCATCCCGGGCATGATAATATCCAGCATTATGAGATCAGGTTCTTCCTTTCTCACCATGTTGAGTGCATCCATGCCATTTGACGCTGTTATTACATCATAGTTTTCTGATAGATAAGATGTAAGAAGTGCTACGTTTATCTTCTCATCATCGACGATCAATATTTTGTGTTTATGGTCCGATTGCATCTTGCCTATTATTATATATATACTACTATATTATTTTTGCCCTTTCCTATATAATTGTATACACAGGAAAATATGGTCTCTACTTACATCTTGTTTGCAAGGATATCCGGGCCAGGCAGTCTGTCCAGGTCTGCAAGGCTCTTCTCCTTGAGCCAGAATATGTCGAGGTTGGTTTTTCCTCGCCACGATTTACTCGTAGCTGAATTTGCGGAAGCGTCCTTCGGGATCCTTCATGATGTTATGGCAGAAGGATTACTCTATTCTTGTGCTTCAGCCATCTCTTTTCTTATTTTCCTTCTCAGGAATTTTTCAGCGGTCCATCCGATCACATTGTAATGCGGATTGACAGGTACGTCCAACTAATACTTTGCCTGTGGCCTTAGCCAGCCTTTCTCTTTCCAGTATGTGTGGTCGGCGGGTGAATCCCGGGCAAGCTCTCCAAAACTTGCTTTCTGAGCACGGAAAACTATTACGCTCCCGAGTCCGGGTGAACCGCGTTCTTTTTTCAGCTTCTGCTCGTTTTCAATCTCTTTCTTTCCGGATATTGGCATGGGGAGAGTTACAATGCCTGCCATGTGAGATACTTCAAAACCCCATATCCCCGCTACCAAGTGAAGGTAATCGAGTATCTCTTTAAGGCCGAGCGCTCCGGTGGTAGAGAGAAACAAGGCTTTTTTATGAAAAAAGCGGGGACAATGAAACATATGAGAAAAGCGGTCTATAAAGGTTTCCATGAGTGCGGAAACATTCATGCCATAGGCAGATGTTTTTCGGGCTTCTCATTACAACTAGGATCTTCATGGCCTGAACACCTCCTTTTAATATCTAAGTCCCGGGAACCAGGAAAGGTCAGGCCTACTTTCCACCCTCCATCTCCGGATTCTCTGTGGTGTCATGATCCGGTCAATCACACACTAAAAGTCACATTTCGATCTTCCGGACGATGACGTGCTTTTCGGGACGGGAGCAGGGAATAAAAAATATTTAGATAATTCCCGGATTGGAATTTACTGAGCTTTACCGGTAAAATTAGAAGGAGGTAGAGGAAATGCGCTTAAAGCGCATCTCCATCTGTTTCCCCGGTGCGTATCCTTATGATCTTTGCAACAGGGTAGACAAAGATCTTGCCGTCTCCTATGGATCCGGTTGCTGC